>JBMTLP010000578.1:0-2415 GCA_049433245.1 Pirellulales bacterium | reverse complement strand
CGCTTCGTTGAGGATCCGCGACACCTCTTCGTCGATGATCTGTGCGGTGTGTTCGCTAAACTCCCGCTGCTCATACACATCGCGGCCGAGGAAGGGATGCTCCTGCGCTCCATGGCAGGCCACAGGGCCCACGCGGTCGCTCATGCCCCAGTGCGCCACCATGCGGCGGGCGAGCCGCGTGGCCTGCACGAGGTCGTTCTCGGCCCCAGCGGAATACTCCCCGAAGACGAGCTTTTCCGCGGCCCGGCCGGCGAGCGTAAACACGAGCCGGTTGGTCAGTGCCTGCTGACCAACGTTGAGCCGGTCTTCTTCCGGCACGAGTTGCGTCACTCCCAGCGCCCGACCGCGAGGGATGATCGTAACCTTGTGGAGCCGATCCACACCCGGCAGCAGCCACGCGCCGAGGGCGTGCCCCGCTTCGTGGTAGGCGGTCATCTTTTTCTCCTGGCCAGCGAGCACTTCTTCCCGCTTCGGCCCCATCAGCACCTTGTCGCGGGCGTAGTCAAAGTCCGCCATATCCACGGCCGACTTGTCGTGCCGCGTGGCCCACAAGGCGGCTTCGTTGACGAGGTTGCGAATATCGGCGCCGGTGAGGCCGACCGTACCGTTGGCGAGCTTCTCAAAGTCGACGTCGTCGGCGAGCGGCACCGACTTCGTGTGGACCTTAAACAGCGCGACGCGTGCTTTTTGGTTCGGGCGATCAACGGTCACGTGCCGGTCAAAGCGTCCGGGTCGCAGGAGTGCCGGGTCGAGCACATCGGGCCGATTCGTGGCCGCGAGGACGATCACGCTCTCCGACGGACTGAACCCGTCCATTTCAGAGAGAATCTGATTGAGGGTTTGCTCACGCTCGTCGTGACCGCCGCCGAGTCCGGCACCGCGCACGCGTCCCACCGCATCGATCTCGTCGATAAACAGGATCGCCGGCGAGGCATCCTTCGCGGTCTTGAAGAGGTCGCGAACTCGCGACGCTCCCACGCCCACAAACATCTGGATGAACTCGCTGCCCGAGATGGAGAAGAAGGGCACACCCGCTTCCCCGGCCACAGCCCGTGCCAGGAGGGTTTTGCCCGTGCCGGGAGGGCCCATCAGCAACACGCCCTTGGGCACCCGCCCACCGAGTTTCTGAAACTTCTTGGGGTCTTTGAGGAAGTCGACAATTTCCTGCAGGTCTTTTTTCACCTGCTCCAAACCTGCGACTTCGGCAAACGTTGTTTTCTTGTCCTTCTCGCCATACCGTTTCGCGGGCGACTTGCTGAAACTTCCCAGGAATCCCGTGCCGCCAAGGGGGTCGCGGGCCCGGCGAAGCGACATCCAAAAGCCCAACATCAGCAACAGCGGCACAATCAGGTAGATGCCCAGCAGGAAGCCGGTGCCGTCGGTCGGCTGCCGCACCTCGGTTCGCACGTTGTGGTCGAGCAGCAGAGTCGGCAGCCCTTCTGCAACGTAGTCGGAGAGCTCTACGCGGAACGTTTTGAGCTTCTCACTGTTGGCCACCAGGCTCACTGCCACCGGCTCGCGAAAATCACCGACGAGCGTGTTGGCGGTGATCTCCACGGCCGCCACGTTGTCGGCCTCGACCTGCGTCACGAACTCGTCGTAACTGATCGTGGCGGGGGCCTGGGCCTGCTCGCGGGCCACGAGTGTGACCACCGCCAGGACAGCCAAGATCATCATCACAATGACCGGTGGGCTAAACGGCTTCGCGTACGGGGGGCGGGACGGCCGTGACCCCGGGGGACGAGGGGTGGGCTTACCGGAAGGGGGTGTTGTGGAGTCCATCACTGGAGCAGGCGCCATCGGCCCGCGGAACCGGCATTGTAGGCCGCTTCGGGGCATCGCTCCAACGACGACTTCTGCGGCGGGGGCCTCAGGCATTCCCTGAAGGCTGGCGGGCCGAACCGGCTGGGGGCGGGCGCGGGCCCCCGGCTCACTTCGCGGAAGGCTGCGCTTCGGGCAACTCTTCCAGAGGAATGATGCCCGCGGGCTCCTGAGGTGGGGGCAATGGCTGCGGGTTGGCAGCGTTGTCGAGCATCTGCTGGAAGCGATTGGATTCCAGGGTCGGCTGTGCGGGAGATACTGGCGAGCCGGTCGCTCGCGGGGCTTCGCTGGCTGCAGGAACCGGAGTCTCAAACGACGCCAGTTCCGCCTGGCCCCAGGTCGCTTGTTGGGCGAGGGCGGCATTGATCCAGAGAGCAAGGGTGTGCAGTTGTTGGTTGGAGAGGGGAGGGCGGTTGCTCCCGCCGTGGGGCGTGCTCGCCGCCAGGAGAAGTCTTCGCGCGTCGAAATCGGGGCGGAGCACGCTGGTCAGGGCGTCGATGTTCGCCAGGGTCATGTGGCGGTCGATGTTGCCGCGAAACAGCTGCCGCTGAAACTGCGGCGCGGCGGCATCGGTGCCACCGTGGCAGTTGCCGG
>JBMTLP010000577.1:0-2426 GCA_049433245.1 Pirellulales bacterium | reverse complement strand
CCACCCCCATGGTGATCATGGGGATCGCCAAGCTCTTCGCCGGCCGTGTTGCGGGATCGACCTTGGGCGGTAGTAAGCCTTGGGTTTCCACAAATCGGCGGAACGAGTCAAAGACCGCCCTCGCCTCGGTCGCCGCCTCCTCGTCGCCTGCCGCACGAGCGTAGGCTGCGAGGGCGATGGCGAAGAAGGCTTCACTGAACACATACCGCCGCTTGCGGAGCGGCCGCCCTTCGCGGGTGACCTGAAACAACATCTGCCCATCGCTGTCGAAGCCGTGCTGCCTGAGAAAATCGATACCGCTTCGCGACCAGGCCAACCACTCTGGCCGTGGCTCGACCGTGGCGTGAAGTGTGGCGAGCAGCCAGGCCATTCGACCCTGTGCCCACACACTCTTATCGGTGTCGATCACGGTGCCGTCGCGATCAAGACAGTGCAGAAACCCCCCGTGATCGTCGTCGATGCACCTGGGAAACCAAAAAGGCAGGGTGTTGTCGAGGAGCTGATCGCGGTAAAAGTCCGCTAGGACCGCTCGCTCAAGGCTGGTCATGCCTAGCTCCCCTCCCCGCCTGACGCACAAACCGCATCGTCGATCGTGTAGATCGTGAGCCCCTGAAGCGCGCGGGGAGCACCCGGCAGCAGGAGGCTGGCCACATACCCTGAGGCAAACGACGCCCCCACACCAACCGCGGCATAGAGCAACAGGTGCGTGTTGGTGAACCGCTGCACCGCCGCGAGCACCGCAGCCCCGAGGACGGCCCCCACCATCGCCCCTCGCGCGTGGGCTCGCGTGGTGAAGATTCCCAGGCAGAACAGGCCGCACATCGACCCTCCCAGTAATCCCAGGATGGTCATGAACTGATCCCACAGCGACTTGATGTCTGCCGAAGCGAAGAGCAGCGCCAGCCACACGCCGCCGGCCCCAAACGCAACCGTCAGCAGCCGGCCCAGCCGGAGGTAGTGCCGTTCCTGCCACCCCCCGCTGAACGGACGCACAAAGTCGGTCACCACCGCCGTCGCCATGCTGTTCATGCTGGTGGAAATCGTCGACTGCGCCGCCGCAAACACCCCTGCCACCACGAGCCCCGACAACCCCGCCGGCAGTTCCCGGGCAATGAACAGCGGAAAAATGGCGTCGGTCTTGAACGCCGGATCAAGCCGATCAGGATGCTCCGCGTAGAACACAAACAGCGCCGTGCCCACTCCAAAAAACAGCAGCGACGCAGGCACCACGGCGATGGCGTTGGTCCAGATCGCTCGTCTCGCCCGCTCCAGGTCCGACACCGCCATGTACCGTTGCACCACGGCCATGTCGGAACTGTAGGGAACGAGCGCCTGCGCTAATCCCCCAACGACCACGACCCACAGGGCGGTGGTGGTGTAACTCGTGGCGGAAAAGTCGGGATTGACGAGGTGCAGTTTGGCATGGGCACTGGCCACGCTGAGCCCGCTGACCACACCCCCATCAAGTTGCGAGACGATCAGGACGAGGCTCACGATCGCGCCACCAATCAGCACCACGCTCTGCACGGCGTCGGTCCACACCACAGCCTCCAAGCCCCCGAGCGTGCAGTACAGAATGCTGAGCACGCCCATCAACAGGATGCTTTGCGATTCACTCAGCGGCGTGATCACCGCCAGAGCCAGCGCCGCGAGATAGAGAACCACACCCATCCGCCCCACCTGAAAGAGTACGAACGAGCCGCTCGCGAACAGCCGTACGCCACGATGAAACCGCTTCTCTAAGTACTCATACGCACTCGTGGCATCGATCTTGCGAAAGAACGGTAAAAACAGGGCCACGACCAACGGCGTGATGACCACCACCATCAGGTTCACCGGAAAGTACAGCCAGTCGGTGGCATACGCCTTGGCAGGAATTGCCATGAACGTGATCGAGCTGAGCATGGTGGCGAAGATGCTCAGACCAGCCACCAGCCAAGGAATCCGCTGGCCCCCACGAAAGTAGTCGTCGGTGTTTTTGGAACGCCGCGAAAAGGCACCGCCAACGGCGAGCATGACCAGCAGATACGCCGCGAGCACGCCACCATCGACGAACCCAAAGCGAGTGCTCTCTGGCACAAGTCGCAGACTCCACACCGCGGGTGTGCGGACGCGTGGTCGTATCTCACCAGTTGGCAGGAGGATTGGGTCCTGCAGCGGATCGGGACCGAGGCGAACAGCCATGGTAGTGACTGGCGCCGCTGGCAGCTGCCCGGCGGAGGTCCAGGTGTCGGTGATCGTGTGATAGGCGAGCGCTTCGGTGGGAAAACCTGGGTGCGTGTCCCGGAGCACGTCTGCCTGCCCAAACAAGCGACCGTCATCACCGCCAAGAATGAGCACATGACTCTGCCCCAGGCCGACCCCTGCTCCGGCCATCACACAGCGGGGCACGTCCGCCCGTCGCCGCCAGCCGCGAGCCGTGTCTG
>JBMTLP010000576.1:0-2436 GCA_049433245.1 Pirellulales bacterium | reverse complement strand
CAACTTTCAGCCAGTCGGTGCCAAGGGAGAGTTCTGGAACGTTGGTCGGCGGCGGTGGGGCTGCCTCCGTCGCCGATTCGCCACTCGCGTCACTCGCAGGCTGCTGCTCGCCGGCTGCATCACCGTCAGGCTTGGCAGCAGCCTGTCGCGTCTCTCCCTCAGCATGCTGCTCCGTCGGCGACTGCTGCGTGGCCCGCGGCCGTCGCCCCGTGTCGTCCTCCGCCTGCTGCCGCTCACCCGCTGAAGTAGCTGCCGCCTCGGCCGTCTGCTCACGCTGAGGCCCGGCAGCCGGCTGCTCTCCACCCGCCTGTTGCCCGCCTCCCTCCCCGTCGTCGCCTTGGTGCTGCTGCTGGGCATCGTCGCGGACGACCTGCTGCGTGCCCTGCTCTTTCTCAATCCCATCCCCGTGACTCGCCCAGCGAGAGGTGGCCAAGGCCTCCCTTGCCGCCGCCACACCAGGCAGATCCCCGACCGAGTAGCCCACGCCGCTCCCCGCCAGCACAAGGCACACAAACAGGATGGCGACGATCACGGTTGTGCCGCTGGCTACCCAGGTTACCGCCATCGTGGCTGGCATCGTCAGCCGTCGCTGCCGGAGGTAGCGACGGAGATTGAGAAAGCTGGTGATCAGCAGCAGTCCCAGGCCGGATGCGACATAGACGACGAGCAAGAGAAACACAAACCGCTGGTGCGCCTCGTCGCGACCAGCGAGCGTCAACTGCCCCAACCCAAACAGAGGCAACGCGGCCAGCGAGAAATAGAGCACCCACACGCCGGGTGCGTGCGGTCGGCGGCGGTACTCCACGAACCGCTCCCAGAGTGTTTTTTTCAGCGACTCATGGCCGCTCACTCCCTCGCCCTCATGACTCGCACCACTCGCTGCGTCGACTGTAACGAGCCCTGCCGTCTCCAGCAGTCCAGCCCCGGCTTCGCCGTCTTCATCCTCCTCATCGAGCACGGTGCAGTCCCAGGTCAGACAGTCGGTCGACCACCAGATCAAAGCCACCAGTCCAACGCTCAGCAGGGGACTGATCGCCACAAGCGGACCCCGAAACTCCACAAAACGCCAGGCAGCAATCGCCACGAGAATCCCCAGCGGGGCGGCAAACAACGCGGCATATTCGCGGCCATCTTGAATAGAGATGCGGGCGATCCCCACAGCGCCCACCACAAACCAGGCCATGATGAACTGCAGCCGTCCAGCAAACTGCCCCTGATAAAACACCTCAATCAGGAAAAAAACCATGCTCCCCACGAGCAGGCCGATGAGCAGCGGCCCAATGGCAATGGCGAGGTAGTCCCCCAGGGTCGGCTGCAGACGTTGTCGCTTCCGTCGGTTCATGCTCTCGCTCACCACGTTCCTGACCGCGCTGATCGACTCCTCATGCAGCCGCCGCACGCACGAGAGGTGCGACCACGCTTCCGATCCCGGATTCATCCTTGAGGTGATACGTATCGATGCCCGCTGCCTGCAGCGGCCCTGAAGCCATCGCGAAGGCATAGTCGTCCCATAGGTTCAGCACGGCTGCCACCACGAACCCTTGCCGCTTGAGCATGCTCATGGCCACGATCGCCGCATCATCGACAGCAGGCAGGAGCGAGACGACCGTCGCATTGCGAGGCAGCCGATGCATGCACTCCCCGACGAGTTGCGGGAGCGTGAGACCATCAGTGAGTTCAAGCCTGGCAAGCGTGGCGAAGATCCGCAGCAACTGATCCGCTCCCACTCGGGTTGGCACCACCACCGGTTGCAGCCGATCACTCGCCGGAAGCATTTCGGCAGCCTTTCTCGCCGCATCACGCGTCCGCATGTCAAAGCCCCAACCTTGCCGGCGAATGCGATCGGCAGCATCACGACCGTTGGTCACGCGCCCCACCTGCTGTCCCATCTCATACACCGCTTGGGAAAGCGATGCCGCCGCGGTGATGGCAAGCTCACTCCGCATTGGTTCGTGGCGTCGGTCGTGAGAGAGTTGATGAAAGTCGAGCAGCAGCGTCATCCCAGCCACGGCCGACGGCTCAAAGACCTTACTGTGCAGCGTGCCTGTGCGGGCTGAGGCGTGCCAGTGCACGCGTCGGATGGAGTCGCCCGCCGCGTAGGGGCGAACGCCCGCGATGCGGGTCGGGTCTTCGAAAAGGCGGTGGGTCAGCCGCACATCTCCCAGCGGTCGTCGTGAACGCACGTCATACCCAAGCAGAGGCACGGCCTTGGGATAGACCATGAGAAAATGCGGCGAGGCTGCGACCCGGTAGCGGCGATGGAGCCCAAACAGGTCGCCGGTCTCGAGCACCGTCGGCCCCAGCTGATAGTAGCCACGCTGGTTGCAGTGCAGTTCGTAACGAAGTTCCGTCGTGCTCCGCGGCGCAAGCATTATCAGCTTGGTTCGCCGGCCCACCTGGCCGAGACTGGGCGGATCAAACATCAGGGCGTGCCGC
>JBMTLP010000575.1:0-2447 GCA_049433245.1 Pirellulales bacterium | reverse complement strand
CAGCGTCCCTCCCCAAGAGTCTGAGCTGGTGATGTCTACGAATTCCGCTTCTGCTGATGTGTCCGCATGCGACCTGTTGATCCATTGTCGCGAGATCGCGGAGCGAGCCCGGCTCGCCGCCATCGAACTAGCCGACGCCCCAACCCACGCGAAAACGGCCTGTTTGCGGGAAATCGCCAAGGAAATCCGAGCCCAGATGCCGGCGATCCTCAAAGCGAATGCCGTCGATCTTGCGGCAGCTCCCGGCTTTGGTCTGACCGATGCTGCGGTGGATCGCCTGCGGCTCGACGCCTCGCGAATCGAGGGGATTGCTGCGGGTGTTGAAGCGGTGGCCCACCTCCCCGACCCTGTGGGCGAAGTGATCGAGCAAAGAACTCTGCCCAACGGCCTTGAGGTTCGTAAGGTTCGCGTGCCACTGGGCGTGGTCTTTTTCATCTACGAATCGCGCCCCAATGTCACGGCTGATGCTGGCGCTGTGGCGATCGCCTCTGGCAACGCGATCATCCTCCGCGGCGGGAAAGAGGCTGCGGCGAGTTCACAGGCCGTGGTCGACTGCGTGCGAACCGTGCTGCCTCGCCACGGCCTGCCTGCGGATGCTGTGCAACTCGTCGATACCGCTGATCGCGCTGCGGTGGGGCATTTCCTGGCGATGGACGATCTCATTGACCTGGCCATCCCTCGCGGTGGCGAGTCGCTGATTCGCCGTGTTGCGGCTGAGGCGCGGATGCCAGTGCTCAAGCATTTCTCTGGTAACTGCCATGTGTACGTCGATCGTGCTGCGGATCTTTCCATGGCGCGTGACGTCACGGTGAACGCAAAGTGTCAGCGGATGGGCGTGTGCAATGCTGCTGAGTCTTTGCTCGTGCACACGGACGTGGCGGCAGCGTTCTTGCCCAGCGTGGCGAAGGAACTGCTCAACCGCGGCGTGGAACTCGTGGGAGACGCCGCCTCTCGAGCCCTGGTGCCTGAGATGGGGGAAGCGACGGACGAGGACTTTCGTACCGAGTATCTCGGTCCCAAAATGTCGGTGGCTGTGGTCGACACGCTCGATTCGGCCGTGGCTCACGTCAATCGATACGGTTCCCGGCATACCGATGCGATCATCACCAGCGATCAGGCCGCGAGCGAGCGGTTTGTGACCCGCGTGGATACTGCGGTGGTGATGGTCAACGCGAGCACCCGCTTCAACGACGGGGGTGAGCTCGGTATCGGTGCTGAGATTGGGATCTCGACCGACAAACTGCACGCCCGAGGCCCGTGTGGCACGCGCGAACTGACGACCTACAAGTACGTTGTCAGCGGCACCGGGCAGGTGCGTGGTTAGCCGTTCACGCTCACGGTGCCAGCAGCTCGTCAGGTGAGCATGGATCGCAGTGTGTCGAGGCTCGAGTACGCAAAGCGAAAGTCGAGTTCTTCGGTGAGTCGTCGCGGCGCAACCACCCAGGGGTTGCGAGCGAAGGCCAGGAAACCCGCGGGGGCTTCGTGCAGTCGCGTACGCAAATGCCAGCCCGCTGAGTGAATCGCCTTGCCGAGCCAGAACGGCATCGAGATCGCTGTCCGACCGGTTTCCCGCGCGATCTCGCTGACGAGCGTCCAGTTTGGTGGGGCGAGGTTATACGCACCTCGACCACCGCCGCTGAGCACCGTGGCGATCCCCCGTACCACATCCCACTCATGCACAAACTGCAGAGGTTGGTCCACGCCATCGAATCGAGCCAACACCGGTGCGTGCAGGATGAACCGGGTTACAAAACTGCTACCACAGGGGCCGCCGATGATGCCTGGCCGCACCCAGCTGACGTCGATGCCGGGATGCTGCAGAGAAAACGCGTCCAGTAGCCCTTCGACAGTTTGCTTGTCGGCGGCGTACCGAAACGCCTGGCAGGGACGCCGTGGAAAGGTCTCATCCATCGGAATCGGGTTGTCGGCCCACGCTCCGTAGGCCGTGGCACTCGACACCACCAGCAGTCGCTCGGGCTTCACCGCTGCCGAGATCTGCAGAATGTTCGTCGTGCCTCCCACGTTGACCGCCTGCATCAAGCCGTCATCCCGCAAGGGCTGGACGGCGAAGGCGGCATGAATGATCGTGTCGGGGTTGAATCGACCGATGGCGTCTGCGAGGCCAGACGCCCGAATGTCGCTGGCCACAAACGAGGCGGGCTTGGCCGCAGCGGCGAGCCGTCCGCTGGCTGGTCGCTGATCAATCCCGAGCACGGCGACGCCGGCCTGTTGAAACGCGGCCACGAGCCTGCTGCCGAGATAGCCAGAACTCCCGGTAACAACGCAGCGGCGAAGCGTTTTGGGAAGCGGTGGGCAGGCGAAGCGGTGCATAGAAACGGATTTTTGCAGGTGCGGGGCGAAGGGGAAGAGGTTGCTCGGAGGCGTCGTTTTTGTGGGGCGCTCGGGGTGAGCCCGGGCCGATGAGCCGGGCGTTCGCTGCGCCATCC
>JBMTLP010000574.1:0-2455 GCA_049433245.1 Pirellulales bacterium | reverse complement strand
GCTGGCCACGCTCGTGGTTTGGAGCCTGTTTGCGATCGACCGGCACCGTCCACGCCTTGGGGGGCTGGCGATAGCCGTGAGCCTGCTTGCTCTCCCTGGAGTCGTAGTGCCCGGCCTGCTGCCGATCGATGTGGCCGGGGAAGTCGGCTGGACGGCGGGAAAGAGCATCGGGATGGCGGTGTCAGTTGCCGTGGTGGTGGTCTTGGTCGGGGGCAGTGTCGGTTGGCTGGCAGGGGCGATTCCCGGCTCGGTGGTGGCCGCCCGGGGAGCGGCTTGGTTTTGGCGAACTGCGGGGCTGGCGTCTGGTGTCGTGCTGGGCTGGCAGGCGGGGGTGGCTGTGGCCTTGGTGGGGTTCGGGCTCGCGGTCGCCTGGTCTGCGGTGTGTCTCCTGGCAGCTGGCTGGAAGCGTCGTGGCGGGTTGAGATGGATTGGGTCAGCGACGTTGGCTTTGCCGATCGCGTCAGTCGTCGTGATCGGATGGTGGGGCGACCTTTTGGCGGCGGTCAGTTTTTGGTTTGGACGTTCGATTTTCGTTTTGGCAGGGAGTACGCTGTAGCACGGGCAGATTCAGTGCAGAGGCCTATGGAAACCACCCCACCATCGAGCGATACCCTAGCGTCCCCTGAGGGGGATGCATTGCGTGCTGCCGAGGCACCTGCGGCGGTCGCGTTGCAGGCCACGCGGCGACAAGGCTCGGCGGTGCTTCCGCTGGGACAGACGGCGCGTCGTCGGGCTGAGGCAAAGCCCGCCGTGGCCGCGCGAACCCGCGAGTTCCCCAGCGTCGACGACGTTGGCTTGATCGCGGCGAGCAAGCTGCGAGCGATGGCTTTTCTCGAAGACCTTCGCGAGCCTGCGGAACGCAGCAGCTGGATCTTGATCGCGGCCTTCACTGGGCTGCTCGTCTACAGCTACTGGCCTGGGTTGATGAATGCCGCGAGCAGTTGGGACGACGCCCAGTATTCCCATGGCTGGCTCGTGCCCATGTTTGGCGTGGCGATGCTCTTCTGGTGGCGGCAGCCGATTGCCCAGCCTGTTCCTACGCTTGAGCGGATGGCCGGGCTTGGCTTGCTGGTGGCGAGTTTTGGGCTGCGGTTGCTGATGGCCCGCTACCGCATCGTCACGATCGACATGTATTCGTTTGTGCCGGCTCTCGCGGGCGTGTTTCTCATGATTGGCGGCTGGAGCCTGTTTCGCTGGGCGTGGGCACCGCTGGCCTTTCTGATTTTCATGTATCCACTGCCCGACGAGGCCACCCGCTACCTGCTCGGGCCGCTGCAGACGCTGGCCACGATCGTGAGCACGTTTGCCCTGCAGACTCTGGGCATGGACGCGTTTCGCGACGGCAACCGGATCATCGTCGGGGAGATGCAACTCGGTGTGGTCGACGCGTGCAGCGGCCTGCGGATGCTGACCATCTTCATCGCGCTCTCGGTGGCGATCGCGATGCTCGGCAAGCGGGAGTGGTGGGAAAACGCGGTGATCATGGCCAGTTCAATCCCGATTGCGCTGCTCGTGAACTCTGTGCGGATTACGGTGACCGGCCTGCTCTACCAGGTGGCCAGTTCCGAGACTGCGGAAATGGTTTTCCACGACCTTGCCGGCTGGATCATGATGCCGATGGCGCTTGCCCTGCTGTTTGTAGAGCAGAAAATGCTGGCAAGCCTGTTTCTTGACGAGCAAGAGGTGTCGCGGGTGCCGATGTCGGGCGGCCTACGGTAACCGGGCCTCTTGGCCAAACTCCAAAATCCCGCTGGAGGGTGGTTTGGGGTCAAAAAAAGTGCAAGATTAAGTCTGGGCGAGGTGTGATTGATTATGCGTCTACGTGGGCTATTGGCAGGGTGGCCTGCGTTACGAGAGGTAAACAGCATCGATGAGCGATGAATCGACGGCCACACCAGGCGTGAGGTCTCCCCAACTCGAGGCAGGACCCTCCGTCGGCGAACTTACGGTTCGCGAGAGCGGGGTAGGGACTGCCCTGAGTCCCTACCAGACACCTACGTTCCCGCAGTATCAGGCGAGCGAAGATCCGCTGGCTGGGGGCATCGACTACGCCCGTGTGTGGCATGCGTTCCGCAGGCAGTGGATTCCGGCGGTGTTTCTCGGCATCGTGCTCGCTGGCGTGCTCGCCCCTCTGGCCTGGTTCATGCTGCCCAAAGGGTATGAGGCAGTGGCGTGGCTCCGCGTCCGTGGCACGGGCGACATGCTCTCCAATACGTCTGGCAGTGGCGGGGAGTACGAGTCGTACCGCAAGACGCAAGCGCAGCTGATCACGAGCCCATTCGTGCTCGCGTCGGCAATGCGGAAGCCTGAGATGACGACGTTGTCGACGTTTGTCGATGTCGAAGACCCTGTCGCCTGGTTGCAAGGCAATCTGCAGGTCGCCACGCCGGCAGAGTCGGAGGTGTTGCAGATTCGGCTCCGGGCTCAAAACCCGGAAGACGCGGCCAAGATCGTG
>JBMTLP010000573.1:0-2460 GCA_049433245.1 Pirellulales bacterium | reverse complement strand
CCAGAGCAATCAGGCGTCGCCGCCTCCGCCAACGTACGCTCCCGCCCCGTGTCCTACGAGCGTCCTGGCCACCAAGGGCGACCGTTACCCGGCCTGACGACGCAACTTGGCGCGAGCCTTGGAGAGAACGGGGCCCACAGAGCCCAGCGGAATCCCCAACAGCCGGCTGATTTCGCCGTAGCTGCGCTCTTCAATGTGAAACAGCCGAACGATCTTGGCCTCGTCCGCATCGAGGCCCTCCAAGAGGGCGGCCACCTGCTCGCGATCATCAACTCGCTTCGCGGACGAGGTAGCGTGGGCCTGCGGAAGCTGCTCCATCTCGGCGGATGCGGTAGGCCGCGTCGTGCGCCGCGTGTCGAGTAGCCGCCGACCCGCAATCCGGCGGGCAATAACCGTCACGTAGGCCGCGAGGCTGGAACGACCGGCGAAGCCTTTCATCACGGCAGCCTGATTCCGAAGCACCTCGAAAAACACCTCCGCGACGAGATCGTCGCGATCCGCATCGGCGAGCGGTCGCTGCCGACGCTCCGCGGTTCGCGTGACCACGTGCGAGACAAGACCGGCAAACTGGGTCACGAAGGCCTCCCAGCCTCGGTCGCCTGCATCCTCAGACAGGCAGGCCTCAACGAGCCGGCGATCGGCAGCCGCCCGCTGCTCTGGAGAAGGTTTCGACGGAAAAGGGGTGAGACTCACACGATCACCATCTATCCGGGCAGAGAAACCGTTTTAGGCCGCCCCATGGCCCTCCAGGATGGAGTTCCGGAGGTGCTCCAGCCGATACCAGAGTCTACGAGACCGGATCTTCGTCCTCCAACGCCAGTTGCAGGCCGAGGGTGGCTCTCGGCGGATATCCCGAGCCGGACAGAGGCCTTTTCAGGCCCTTATGATCCGGGCTGCGGAAATCGTTGACACCGCCGCACCACCTTCCTACGATCCCGAAGTGATGAGCGATTTTCCGTAGGAGAGACCCAAAACTATGACGCACGTCGTCGCCGAACCCTGCTTTGCTTGCAAGTACACCGATTGCGTGGTGGTGTGCCCTGTGGAGTGCTTCTACGAGGGCGAGCAGATGGTCTACATCCATCCCGATGAGTGCATCGACTGCGAGGCCTGCGTGCCCGAGTGCCCCGTCGAGGCTGTGTTCCACGAGGACAACCTGCCTGAGGAGTGGAAGGACTTTGTCACCCTCAACGCTGAGATGGCTCCGGAATGCTCGGTGATCACCGAGAAGAAGGATCCGCTTTGCTAGTCGACCGCTTGTCGACCTACTTGAGGTCGACAAGCCAGTAGGCACGATCCACGAAGTTCTTCCAGCTCTCATACCTCGGGTTGCCGAGTTTGAGGGCCAGGAGAGGGCTTCGCTTGGGTCGGACGGGATGCCGGATCAACTGCATGCGGGCTTCTTGAGGCGTGCGCCCTCCTTTGCGGACGTTGCAGGCAACGCAGGCGCACACGATGTTTTCCCATGACGTGCTGCCTCCGCGACTCCGCGGCACCACATGATCGAGCGACAGTTCGCTCAAGGGAAACTGCGTGCCGCAGTACTGGCACACGTTGGCATCGCGAGCAAAGACGTTGCGGCGGTTGAATCTCAGCCCTTGTTTGGGCATTCGATCGCAGTGCGTCAGACGAATGACGCGGGGTGCGCGGAGCTGGTACCCAATCGCCTGCACCCAGTCATCGTGCTCGATGACGTTGCTCTCGCTCGCCTCGCCAAACCCACGTCGCAGTTGCGACAGCTCTCGCCAGTTCTCGAGCGAGTGGGCCGTGAACTGCCCCGCCTCTGTGTGCACGACCTCGGCGAGACGACGAAACAGCAGGCCGATCGCTCGTCGCACGTTGACCACATGGACCGCAACAAACGAGCGATTGAGCACGAGCACACTGAGACGCAACGCGGAGTGCGACGGCGAGTCAGCAAGGGCTGATGATTGAAGTGTCAGGGCGGTCGATGCCATATCGCTTTCCTGCGGCTGGTCTCGATCGATGCGCGCTCATCTCCCCTGAGTGTATGCCGCTGGCTTTTCCTCTGACAAACTTCGACGTGCCTCCACAGCCAACTCGTTGCACGTTCCTCACGCGGTCGTCACAATCGGACTATGCGAAGGCAGTACCTGCAGCGACCGGAATCGTTGCGGGGCGTGCATCGCACGTGTTTTTTCGGAGCCACTCATGCTTCACTACTCCTGCGACATGTGTAAGCGGCCAATCGACACCTGCTGCGAGGCGCGTCACGTCGTGAAGATCGAAGTCTTCCAGGCGGTCGACGACAGCAGCGATGGCTGCAGCGATGGAGACGATTTCGATCACCTTGACGATGTCCAGGAACTGCTGCAGCGGATCGACGAGCAGGATCTTGAGATGCTCGAAGATGAGGTCACGCGGATGCTTCGTTTCGACCTCTGCGATTCCTGCCGAAGAGCCTTCTTGAAGAACCCCCTCGGTGCGAAGTCGGCGAAA
>JBMTLP010000572.1:0-2461 GCA_049433245.1 Pirellulales bacterium | reverse complement strand
GTTTCGATCAGCCCTTCGGTGGGCACGCCAGCCGCGAAGATCACGCGTTGTTCCCGGGAGACCTTGAAGTAGTCGTCCACCACATCCACGAGCCGTGTCCAGATGACCTCCGCATCGATCGGCGGAATCGTGACCGTGTTGGGGGGCGGCGTCGGCCCGCCGGGCAACATTGGCCCGTCGACGCCCCCCACGGCTCCAGGAGGGAGCGGTTTGAATGGGTCCAGCGCAGACGTCGGCGGGGTCTGCGAACTGGCCGCGGAGCACAGCAGCAGCAACAACACCGGCGACAAGAGGTACGGACGCATACAAAACTCGCTGGAGGCCGGTGGGAATGGTTGCGATTTCCCCCCGAGGACTCAAGGGGAAAAAACCCGTCCCACAGACCCTTGCACAGCAGTTTTCAGCCCACAATTTCGTCGGTTACGCAACCTTGCGACGCCGGCGCCACGCACCGCACGTACTTCGCCAGCACGCCGCGTGTGGCTCGCGGGGGCGGGGCCGTCCAGGCAGCTTTCCTGCGGGCGAGTTCATCGTCGGCCACTTCCATGTCGATCGTGTCGGCATCGGCATCGATGACGACCACATCGCCGTCCTGAACCAGAGCGATGGGCCCGCCGTCCTGCGCCTCGGGCACCACGTGCCCCACGATGAAGCCGTGGGAACCACCTGAAAACCGACCGTCGGTGATCAGCGCCACATCGTTTCCGAGGCCAGCCCCAACGAGCGCCGAGGTGGGGGTCAGCATCTCTGGCATCCCTGGCCCGCCCTTGGGTCCTTCATAGCGGATGATCACGACGTCGCCCCGCTGAATGCCCCCTTGCTCGAGCGAGGCGAGCATCGCCTCCTCGCTGTCGAACACCCGAGCGGGCCCACGGAAGCGTGAGCCTTCCTTACCTGTGATCTTGGCTACAGCGCTGCCGGGAGCGAGGTTGCCGTGCAGAATCGCAATGTGCCCCGTGGGCTTGATTGGATCAGACAGCGGACGCACGATCGTCTGCCCTTCCTTCAGGCCATCGCTGCTGGCCAGGTTTTCCGCCAGCGTCTTCCCGGTTACCGTCAGGCAGTCGCCGTTGAGCAGGCCGGCATCGAGCAGCATCTTCATCAGGCCGCTCGTGCCCCCAATCGAGTGCAGATCTTCCTGCACAAACCGCCCCGAAGGCTTGAGATCAGCGAGGTAGGGCACCCGCTTCGAGACCCGCTGAAAGTCTGCTGGTGTGACAGAAACGCCGACGGCACGAGCCATCGCTATCAGGTGCAGCACGGCGTTCGTCGATCCGCCCACCGCCATCACGACCACCATCGCGTTCTCAAACGCCTCACGGGTCATGATGTCGCGTGGCTTGATGTCTTTTTCGAGCAACAGTTTCACCGCCTCGCCGGCCCGCAAGCATTCCTCATGCTTTTCGGGGTGCTCGGCAGGGATTGACGCCGAGTTGGGCAGAGCCATGCCCATTGCCTCAATCGCGGAGGCCATGGTGTTGGCGGTGTACATGCCCCCGCAAGCCCCCGCGCCCGGGCAGGCGTGGGTCACAATTTCATTGCGACGGCTGTCGTTGATTCGACCTGCAACGTACTCGCCGTAGCACTGGAAGGCACTCACGATATCGAGCGTGGTTCCGTCGGCGAGATGGCCTGGGCGGATGGTGCCTCCGTAAACCATCAGGGCAGGGCGGTTGAGCCGTCCCATCGCGATCAGGCAGCCGGGCATGTTTTTGTCGCAGCCGGGAATCGCTACAAGTCCGTCGTACCACTGCGCCTGCATCACCGTTTCGATCGAGTCTGCGATCAGGTCCCGCGATGGCAGCGAAAAACTCATTCCTTCGGTACCCATCGAGATACCGTCCGACACGCCGATGGTGTTGAACCGCATCCCCACCATGCCCGCTGCTACCACCCCTTCGCGGACCTTCGCAGCGAGGGTGTTGAGGTGCATGTTGCAGGTGTTGCCCTCGTACCACATGCTCGCGATGCCGACCTGGGCCTTCTGCAGGTCTTCCGAAGAAAGCCCCGTCCCGAGGAGCATCGCCTGCGACGCGCCCTGACTGCGGGGCTGGGTGATGCGGGAGCTGTAGCGATTCGGTGTCGAGGACATGCGATCATCCTTGCAGGGTCTGACAGGCAGTTTGGTTCGCGGGCTCAGGGGCGCGGGGCTCAAAAAACGACACACCTCGCCTCGGCCGGGAGAACAGCGTAGTGAACACCCCGGCCTGCCGCCACGCATGCTGCTGATTCCGCCCCCAGACGCGACTCGAAGCCTGGCCGATTTTGTGGCTCAATCGCCAAAAAGGGCCGCCACCGCAGCCTCCGAGAAGCGGCCTTCGCAGACCACACGGCCGTCGAACGTCAGCACGGGGACCCGCAAGCCATACAGCCTCGTCCACACCGGATCAGCATCGACATCCACGAGGTCAAGTTGCGGCTGGCGCTCGGCGAGCAGTTCTTCCGCTTCCTCGCACAGCGC
>JBMTLP010000571.1:0-2462 GCA_049433245.1 Pirellulales bacterium | reverse complement strand
GGGTTTGAGATCACCAAAGGGTCCGAAGCCGCAGAACAGCCGGCCTGCGTGAACTAAGTCCACCTCCCTTTCTCCCCTCCACGTTGCCCAAACCCCCTCGCGGACCGCTTGCTGTTGCGAGTGAGGCAAAGGTTCCTCGGCCGAACAACCGATACCACCCAAAGGATCGGTGCGGGGCGTCGTCACCGACGGCATCCGCTCCGGATCGCCGGGCGGCCGTACGGCGGCGTCTGCCAGAGGTAGGCAACAGGGGAGGCTTCGCATGAACGTGGAGAGAAGGCATGTGGCTCGGCAACCGCAGGTAAAGCGGACCCCCGCAGGCGTTCTGCTCGCCACGCTCTCGCTTGGTGTTTGCGGACCGGCATTCGCAGCAGAAACGCAGCCTCCAACGCCCCGCCAACCTGTCGTCGCGCAGTCGACGGAGGCCACGGCAGCCACTGGCAGCCTTCCCATTTCTGCTCGGATCGCGCGGGCGCGGCGTCCCATTCAGGTCATCCCGGATGCGACCATCGCAACCGAAATCACCACCTCTGCATCCGAGAAAGGCCGGCAGGAGGCTCTTCCGCCAGTTTCTCCTGTTCCCACGACTGAGCCTGCCGCCACGGTGCCAACCGGCCCCAGAAGCGAGCGATTCACGTATCCGGTTTCCGTGGCCGAGGGGCTGCCGGCCGGCGATAAGACTGCTGGCGCACCTGTCATGTCGGCCGCCCCGGTCAGCCTGCGGGTGTTGGAACCGATGACAAAAGCTGCCATTGGCCAGCCCATCGAATGGCGCCTCCAGGTTTACAACAACGGCAGCGAGACCGTGGGCGGTGTGACAGCCATGCTGTTTTTTGCGGAAGGGATCGAGCCGGTTGCAGCCAGCGGCGGCGAAGCCTCGTTGGCCGCGGGTGAGGTCCGCTTCCCCCCGCTCGCACCGCGCGGACCGGGCGAAACCGTCGAACTGCTGATCACCGGCGTAGGCACGTCAGCCGGCACGGTAGCTTATCGAGCTGAGGTGGTCATGGCGGGCATCGACGACGTGGTGGCCGAAGACGGCATCGTTCACGTGACCGCCCGTTAGCAGACCGTGGATAGAGTCATCCGCCGCTGGATGCGGCGGTTGCGAACCTTGAAAACCTTGGCTTTTTTAAGGTTCGCCTTCCACAGCCCGTGAGCGTGCGTTGGGGGACCGCGTGTCGCCGACTTGCTCGCGAGCAAGCCACCAGCGTTCGCAGCCCCTCTCCATGCACGTCGCCCTCCCCTTCGGCTCACCGAGCGACCAGCTGAGGACTGCACGCCCGCGTTGCCGTCAGGTGCTGCCGTCGACGAATCGCGGGCAGGCCGCACATCAGGCCATCGGGCAGGTCTGACACGTCGTGGCCCCAGCTGTAGTCATCCAGGTCGCTGGGAGGGAGGGGGGAAGACCCCGCTTCGCTATCTTGGCTACCACGACTGCCGTCAAGCACCAGTCCGACCGGATGGATCCGGTGGGCCCGAACGTTGTGAACTTCCTTCCCAAGCGTAATGGTGAAGGCAAGCGGGCGGTCAGCGTGACGGCAAGTCGAGGCAGTCATGGCGTTCTCCATACTCCGGCATGTGTCGGCAGCAAAAGATGCCGACCACATTTCCAACAGAACAACTCCCCTGCAGATTGCATGCCAAACAGGCACAAGATGATGCACGCATCTCAAAAAGGCCGTTCGGGGGCCAAGCATCTCCCGCAACCAACCCAACCTGCCTCGCCGTGCCTAACGCAACCGCTGTGCGTACCCCACCTTCACGTTGACCAACGCGGGCGGTCGGCGATCGATATCAGCAGCGGGGCGGGGTTAAGAAAAAATTTCACGCGGCCGTGAAAAAACTTTCAGCCTGCGGCCCTTTAGTCGGCGGACGGAGAGTCGTCAGCGCGCCGCCGGCTTCGACGCGGCGTCTCAGCATCACGACCACCGCCACGGGCCGTAGTGCTCGACTGGCTGGCGAGGCCGCTACCAGTAGGGGCGGGGAGAGTCGCCGGATGTGGCCGGTTCTTGAGTTGATCGCGAAGTTCTGCGGCCCGCTCGTAGTTCTCAGCACGCACGGCTTCAACCAACTGCTCATCGAGTGTGAGCCCAACTTCGTAGCGACTGCGCACGTTCTCCCGCATCTCCTCAAGCCGCTGCACGAGTTCGTCTTCGGCGAACTGATCCGCCGCATCGTACTCGTCGAAGAGGTCTCGGAAGCGATCGAGTCCAGCATTGATCTCGCCGATCGCCTTCTCTGGTCCCTGGTCCTCAAGCGCTGCCAGCGCCCCCGCCTGCACTCGATGAAACAGCACAAAGGGGCGGTACTGCTCGTGCGAGAGCGTCCATTCTTCATCGGGTGAGTGCTGCCGGACGAAGTCCATAAAGGCGAGGCTGTGGTCAGCGTCTTTGGCCGCTTTGGCATATTCCCGGAGCGACAGCCAGCACACGCGGCGGTGGTAGAACTGCACGAACTCGCGG
>JBMTLP010000570.1:0-2464 GCA_049433245.1 Pirellulales bacterium | reverse complement strand
AGATCTGCATCCGCAAGGCTGTCGTAGCCGCCCGCATAGATCGCTTGATCAGCGATGGCTGCCGTGCCGTGCAGCATGTCGAGCGCCTGGCCATCTGCGAGCTCCGCATTGGCATCGACGATCACCATCTCATGCACGATCCCGCCGAGTTGCAGCGCAAACCCTGCTGACGAGCCGACAATGCCACCACCACCGATGATCCCAACCTTCATGCCCCGAACTCCTGTTCCTGTTTTCTGTTGCGTGCGATGCGATCGATGCCGCCCAGCCATCCGGCGCTGAGCGATCAGGTGCCGAGGCCAAGCTGACGGCACACCTCTTCGGTCACGGCCTTCACGAGCGCCTCCTTGTCGACACCGCCAGAGAGGGCCGGCGTGACCACGCTCGCTGGCATGGCCCGAGGTGGCTCAAAGGCCTTGCGATCCACACCCGCCTGTCCCCAACTCGCTCGAAACACATCGTTGGCACAGATGTCGCAGTCGGCGAGTTCTTCCGAGAAGCGAGCATCCTGAAAGCCCCACTGCTTCTTCAGGTCGAGCAGTTCTTGGGTTTCGGACTTGGTGAGATACGTCACACGGCCAAGGTCCTTGGCCATCATCAGAATCCGGCAGTAGGCATCGAGGATTTCCGTCCACCAGTAAGCCTTCTCAACGCTCTCCCCAAAACTCACGGTGCCGTGGTTGGCCAGAATCACCACGCTGCTCTTTTGCACGAACGGCTTGACCGTGTCGGCAAACTTCTGGCCGCCCGGTGTCTCATAGCGGGTGATCGGCACATCGCCGAGGAAGACCTCGACTTCCGGGAGCACGCACTGCGGGATGGGCTCACGGGCCACCGCGAACGCCGTGGCATGCGGTGGATGGCAGTGCACGACACTCTTCACATCCGACCGCTCCTTCATGATCGTCAGATGGAGTAGCACCTCACTCGACCGCTTCCGGTGGCCAGCGAGCTGGTTGCCTTCCATATCGACGATGCACAGATCCGAAGGCTTCATAAAGCCCTTGCAGATCTGTGTCGGCGTGCAGAGCACCTCATTCGGACCAAGACGGTACGAGATGTTTCCGTCGTTGCCGGCAGCAAAGCCCTTGTTGTAGATCCGTCGGCCGATGTCGCAGATCTCTTCCTTGAGTTTCGAAAGCGGTTTATCGGTGGCCGAACCGGCTGGCATTGCCATGACTGCGATACTCCTCGTGGGATCTCTAGTTGATGTGTTGAATCTGTCGGACGGCGTTTGGTCCCGCCTCTTAACTGTGCACGGCTTTTTCGACTGCGGCCCTTGTGACGATCAGAAAAACGGGCGCTGTCATTCGGAATGGCCGGGTGGTGCGGCCTGTACGGACTGGCGTGTGTCTACGGCAGGGATCTCCAAGTGATCGATGATGGCCGCCACGTAGGCATCCACGGGCCGATCGACCGGGCGGAAGGGCTGAGCAGCTTCCCCTCCCTCAGAAACCGCGACGATCTGACCAACCCCAGCCCCCAGGCTGTCCCACGCCACGAGTGGCTCGGCAGGGCCATCCCGGCGCTCAAGATCAGCACCCGACAGCGGCACGAGAAGCCTCAGCATGCCCCCCCGGAGCGCCGGATGAACCGCCGAAAGTGTGACCGATCCGAGAACGCGAGCGAGTCTCATGCGGTGGCCTCCTTGGAGGAACGACTGCAGCCACAGGGGCGGCTTGCTTCAGCGAGATCCGCTGGCAGTTCTCCGTGCGTTTGTTTGGCAAACTCGATCGCGAGCCGCTGCAGGCCGCCCGTCGCGAACCGCCGAGGATCGACAACGAGCAGCGTGGCTCGGCACTCCGTCGCAACCGCCAACGCCTCCGCCACACTCGAGGCAGCCACCGCCCGCACTGCCCGCTTGCGATTCGCGATCAGGGCTGCAGCAGCTGGCCGGGACGCAAGGAGCATGCCACGCGAGCCACTTCGCGAGGCACCCTCAGCGAAGGCGTCGACAATCGCCGCCAAGCCTGCGGATGGAAGATGCTGCCCGTTCGGCACCGCACGCACGATAGTTGCTGCCTGGCCAGCGGGTCGGCTCGGCAAATCGTACGCAGCCACGAGGAAAGCTGGAGCCGTGGCGACCGCCCCCGAGTTGGCAGCCGCTGCGGTGGCACGATGCACACGGACTTTGTGATCGCGGAGCCACTCTCGGGCCGACGGTGTGAGCACGGCGTCGTGCCGAACCGTCACAGCGGTCAGGTCGCTCGGCAGTTTGCTGACCGCCGCCAGGGCCACCACCTTGTCGCTGAGCAGCGGCCCACGCTCTTCGGCCACGCTCGTTGTCACAGCCTGCGGAGACGCACTCGCAGGCAGCACAGACGCCGGTGCCAGACGCCGCAGCACATCAGCAGCGATCGCGGCAACGAGCTCGTTGAGCTCGGCGGGCTGTTTGGCGGTCGGGGCGGGGACAGACATGGGGGTTCAGTTCCGATCTGGGAGAGCAGGGGAGTCGACGCGCGCC
>JBMTLP010000569.1:0-2466 GCA_049433245.1 Pirellulales bacterium | reverse complement strand
CGGCAAGACCGCGATCGTTCGGCTTCCGAGGAACGTGGTGTTCCAGACTGCCAGCAGCCCCATCAGCACCGGCAGGTTCTCATCGAAGGGAGCCGAGCGAAAGTGTTCGTCCATTGCATGAAAACCGGCGAGCAGTTCCGCGAACGCCTCGGGCCCAACAGCGATCATCGTGGAGAGCCCGATGGCTGAGTCCATCGAATACCGTCCACCGACCCAGTCCCAGAACCCAAACATGTTTGCGGTGTCGATCCCGAAGTCAGCCACCGCTTCGGCATTGGTCGAAACCGCCACGAAGTGTCGAGCGATCGCAGCCTTGTCACCAAAGGCCTTTAGCACCCAATCACGAGCCGAGCCGGCATTCGCCATCGTCTCCTGCGTGGTAAAGGTCTTTGAGGAAACGATGAACAGCGTCTCTTCTGGGTTGAGGTCAGAGATGGCCTCGGAAAAGTCAGTACCATCTACGTTTGAGACAAACCGCAGCGTAAGGCCGCGTTCACTGCTGTGCCGCAGCGCCTGACACGCCATCACCGGCCCCAGGTCGGAGCCGCCGATCCCGATATTCACGACAGCGCGGATCGCCTTTCCCGTGTGGCCGAGCCAGTGGCCGCCGCGCACCGCCTCAGCACAGGCTGCCATCGCCTCGAGCACAGCATGCACGTCGGGGACCACGTCGCGCCCATCGAAGAAGATTTTCCGCGACTTCGGGGCCCGCAGCGCCACGTGCAACACGCCGCGACGCTCCGTCACGTTGATCCGCTCTCCGCGAAACATCGCCTCGGCCCGTTCCGCGACCCCACTGGAGCGGGCAAGCTGCACGAGAGCATGTCGTGTCTCGTCGGTCAGCCGCTGCTTGGAGTAGTCGAGATAGAGGCCGCAGGCCTCTCCCGTCAATCGAGTTCCTCGCCCCGCATCGGCGCGAAACAGGTCCCGCAGCGTCGTCTCGCGGAGCGTGCGTGCGTGCGCTGCGACAGTCTGCCAGGCAGGCAGGTCGGTGCGGGGCATGGCATCGAACGGGGTCTCGCAGGAAGCCTGCAACGCTGCATCACCACTCACACAACACCTCCTGTCAAACGGGCGGCCCACAGTCCTCGGGCCGGGGGGGCCGGGAGTATATCGCAGACCACCTCAACTGCGGGCTGGATCGTGAACTGAGTTGTCACAAAGTCGCGGCCCCGGTAGCCTCCGGCCTGAGCGCCACTGCCGATGCACGCGCATTTGTGGCGAGTACGACCGGAGGAAGTTGAGCATGGAAGTCGGGATCGTTGGCCTGCCGAACGTTGGCAAATCCACACTCTTTAACGCCCTCACCGACGCAGGCGCCCTCGCTGCCAACTACCCCTTCGCCACGATCGAACCCAACGTGGGCGTGGTGGCGGTGCCGGACCCTCGACTCGCGGAAATCTGCGGCTTTATTTCGACACAGAAAACAGTCCCCGCGTCGATCCGTGTGGTCGATATCGCTGGCATCGTGAAGGGCGCGAGCGTGGGAGAGGGACTTGGCAACAAGTTTCTCAGCCACATCCGCGAAGTCGACGCGATCCTGCACGTGGTCCGCTGTTTTGAAAACAGCGGCGATGTTGAGATCACGCACTTTGAGGGCACGGTCGATCCCATCCGGGACATCGAGACGATCGAGTTGGAGTTGATCCTGGCCGACCTGCAGACCGTCGAGCAGTCGATCGATCGCGCGAAGAAGGCTGCCCGCGGCGGCGACAAAGATGCCAAGGCCCGGGTCAGCCTGCTCGAGAAACTCGCGCCTGTCCTTGGCGAAGGGAAGCCGGCTCGGGGCGTGATCGCCGGTCTGACTGATCCGGAGGAGCAGAAAGCCGCAAAGGGGCTGGGCATGATTTCAGCCAAGCGCGTGCTCTACGTGGCGAACGTCGATGAGAACGATCTCCACGGCGAAGGACCGCTTGCCGCACGCGTTCGTGAGCGGGCCGCCGCTGAGGGGATGGAAGTGGTGCCTGTCTGCGCGAAGATCGAAAGCGAACTTGCTGGGCTCGATGAGGCAGAACGGGGCGAGATGCTGGAGGCCTACGGCCTGAAGAGCCGGCGCTCGCCACGCTCGCCCGCAGCGCCTACCGGCTGCTGGGATTGCAGAGTTTCTACACCGCCGGCGAGAAGGAAGTGAGGGCCTGGACGGTGTCGCAAGGCGCCACCGCACCGCAGGCGGCGGGCGTGATCCACACTGACTTTGAGCGAGGCTTCATTCGCGCGGAAATCTACTCCGTCGCTGATCTTGCCGAACTCAAAACCGAGAAGGCCATCCGCGAGGCTGGGCGGCTCCGCGTCGAGGGGAAGGCGTATGTCATGCAAGACGGCGACGTCTGCCACTTCCTGTTCAACGTGTAGCGTTCTGCTGGAAGCGGTGTAGCGTTCTGCTGGAAGCGTTGTTGCATTGATTTCGGTCCTGCCGAGAACTCTGTGGGCCGGAGAGGCTGCCCGTGCCAATCGAGCGGCGTAGGA
>JBMTLP010000568.1:0-2433 GCA_049433245.1 Pirellulales bacterium | reverse complement strand
CGCCTTTTCTCTGGTCGTGATGTTCCTGGCGGTAAGCATTCCAGCGGCGAACGCAGCTGACGTGGTCCCCGTCGAGGGCTTCGCAGCGACGCCCTTTGGGAGTGAGATGCCTGCCCTCGATGGTTGGGCGACTGGTGCCTGGTGGACAAAGGATGCTAAAGGCTGTCCCTTCCCCCTCGATGTTGCACGTGAAGACGTGATCGCGTTTGCGATCTATACCGTCGATGTGCCGCCCAACAAGACCGCCGCCACGCTCAAGCTCACCGCACAGCTCTTCCCGCTCAAGCCCGGCGAAGCAATGGAAGCTCGACTGGAGGTTGAGGCGGGCGACGGCTGGCGAGAGGTGGCCACAAGCCCGGTGAGCTACCCAGGCTGGGATGCCCACTTCCGCGTCGATAACTGGAATGCCTCTCACAACGCTCGCTACCGGGTGCGGCACGGAGAGGTCGCGGTGTTTGAAGGGATTATTCGCCGCGACCCGAGCGACAAGCCACAGATCGCTGTCGGTGTGATGAGTTGCAACTCATCGCGAACGCCGGGAGCACGCGAAGAACTCGTGCAGAACCTCAAGGCAGCCGACCCTGATCTGCTCTTCTTTGCTGGCGACCAGACCTACCGTCACACCCAGCACACGATTGGATGGATCGAGTTTGGGCTCCAGTTCCGCGATGTGCTTCGCGACCGACCGGCGGTGACGATCCCCGACGATCATGATGTGGGCCATCCCAACCTGTGGGGTGCCAACGGCAAGCGGGCGATGGAGAAAACCGGTTCAGACGGCGGCTACTACTACCCAGCCGACTACGTGAACATGGTCCAGCGGCAGCAGACGTGGCACCTGCCCGATGCGGTCGACCCAGAACCTGTGGAGCAGGGCATCACGGTCTACTTCACGCGGTTGGTGGTGGGCGGTGTCGACTTTGCCATCCTCGAGGACCGCAAGTTTAAGACTGGTCCCCAAGGCACGATCCCCCAACTCGGCCCGCGCCCCGATCACATCACCGACCCTGCCTACGACCGGGCGGCGATTGATCTCGAAGGCCTCGAGCTGCTTGGAGCCCGCCAGATGGCCTGGCTTGCCCGTTGGGCTGATGACCACACCGGCGTGCGTGCCAAGGGCGTGCTCTCCCAGACAGCGTTCTGTGGCGCGGTGCACCTCCACGGTGACCCGAGTAACCGGCTCCTGGCTGATCTCGACTGCAATGGCTGGCCTCAAAGCGAGCGCAACGCGGCCCTGCGGCTGATCAAGCAAGCAGGCGCCGTGCACCTCTGCGGGGATCAGCATCTTGCCGTCGTCGTGCAGCATGGCATCGACGAATACCGTGATGGGCCCTTCGCATTCACGTCTCCGGCGCTTGTGAATACGATCTACGGACGCTGGTGGCACCCCGAAGATGAGCAGCCGGGCGACCGCCCGATTGAGGGCAGCCCGCTCCCCTGGACGGGTGACTACGAGGATGGCTTAGGCAACAAAATCACGATGCTCGCCTACGCGAACCCCGAGGATCGCGAGGACGAAACCAAACGCGCTGATGGATTCGGCACCGCCGTGTGGAACTTCAAAGAGCATGCTGTCGAACTGCACTGCTACCCGCGGTTCATGCAAACCATCGGCGGTGTTGCACAAGAGTTTCCCGGATGGCCGGTGATCGTGCCGCTGGAAAACCCCGCGAACTCCGACACCGCCAACTGATGTCCCCCCGCGTTCACCGTTGCACGGGGTCGCACCTGGGTATCGAAGCCGAGCCGCTTCCGCGGGAGCCACGTGCAGGAAAGCCTCCGCCGCTCGCACCCGCCCGGGGCCCGCAGAAGCGGGCAAGCCGGACGCAAATGCATCAGCGTTCTTGACAGAACCGCGTCAGCCTTGAGGAAGGGAACTCGCAGCGCACCCGAGAACGGGCTCTGTTTCCCTTGGGATCGCCTTCCGGGACGACTATCATTGAGTTCTCAATGGGGATCAGGGACCGTGTATCCACACGCCGCGTTTCCAGGCCAAGGTTATCCACATGCATCAGTTGTTTTCTTCGCTGCGCCGCGTTCGATCGATTCACCGCGCCTCGCTCACCGCGGGCTCTTTGGCAGCAGGCATGATGCTGCTGTGCCTCACGGAGGGTCTGCACGCGGCCACCTGGCAACAGAAAGCGGAACCGCAGCCTGTGGCGAACTCGAAGCCCGAGGCGGCTGAGGTCGTTCTCCCGGAGCCAGCCAACGCCGCCTGGATCTGGGGCCCCGACGACAACGTGAGCTACCGCCTCTCGAAGGCATTCACCGGCGGCGGCGAGCGGGCAGTGCTCGTGGCGTCCGGTGACAACCGGATGCAGATCTTGATCAACGGCGACGTGGTAGCCGAAAGCACGGCCTGGGATCAGCCGATCGCGGTCGACGTCACCCAGGCGATGAAACCAGGCGACAACGAGCTCACCGCGATCGTGG
>JBMTLP010000567.1:0-2485 GCA_049433245.1 Pirellulales bacterium | reverse complement strand
GAGGTCGGGGCCTGTTGCGCCACCATCCTCACCAAAGCGATGGCAGACCACGCATCGGGCGGCAGCAAACGTCCGCTTGCCATGCTCGAAGTTGCGACCCGCATCGAGCCGCTTCTCGGCCAAGGCCAGCACTTCCTCGGTCGTCCACTTGCGGCCTGGGCCCTCCGGCTTAGGCAGCGGCGGCGGGGTGTAGGGCTTGCGGATGCCGAGGGTTTCCAAGGCCAGTTTCTCCGTGTCGGTGAGCGTAGCCAGGTTCTCGTTCTCGATATTGAGCAGGAACTTGCGGTAGCTGTTCCCGCCAGCCCATTCGCGGGCTCGGCCAAACCAGGCGAAGTAGCCGCTGCGGTCGGCATCGGTCCAATACTCAGCCTCGCCAACAGTACGCAGGGCGTAGGCGTAGTGAATCTGCAGCAGATCGCCACGCTTCGCGAGAGCCTCGCGAACCGCAGATCCATAGCCTGCATTCCGCTGGATGAGTTGCTGCAGGTCGTCTTCATTGGGAGCGAGGTTCGTCGATTCTGCAGAGTCTGTTGGTTTGGCCAACATCCCCACGAGCTTGGTCACGATGCCAGGGGCTCGCACAGCCACCAGCAGGCTCGAGGCGGCACGATCAAGGTCAAAGGAACCTGACGGGAAGACTGGGGCGACACGGGAAGCGATCCGTTGCTTCCACTCGGCCGACGGCTCACCAAGCCTCACGAGGGCGAGTTCGTAGGCCCGCACGAGGTCGAGCGTGGTCTCGGTGGCGAGGTCCGACGGATCGATCGACTCCAGCGCCTTGAGCACCGCCTCTTGAGCGGAGGGCTCGGCCTGTCGCGCGACACCAACCGCGGCGGTGATCTTCGCGTGCGTACCCTGCGAAGCGAGTGCCTCATCCTGCCAGAGTTCGACCGGCTGGTGCTCAAGCGCGATGCGGGCGGCATAGCGGATGAAGCGGTCGGGGTGACCGAGGAACGGCAGGGCCTTCTCAATGGCACCGCGGGAATCGGCCATCGGATGGTGGAGTGCTTCCAGGTTCCGGCGAAGCTCTCGTTCCCCGGCACCTCGTGGATCGCGGGCGTCGACAGGTGCGGTGGGCTCCTTCCCTTGATAGGTCACGCGGTAAAGCTCGCTCTGGCCACCCCGCCCGCCCACCGTGAAGTAGATCGCGCCGTCGTGACCGACGGTCATGTCGGTCAGCGGCAAAGGCGTTCGCGAGACAAACTCCTCCTTGGTGCCCGTGTAGCTCGCACCGTCGGGGGTGAGGTGGATCGCATACATCGTGCCGAAGGTCCAGTCGCAGATGTAGAACGCCTTCTGGTACTTGGCCGGGAACTTCGTGCCGTAGCCGAAGGCTGCGCCGACCGGTGAACCGGGGCCGATGTCAACGATCGCCGGCAGGCTGTCGGGAAAGCGAGGCGACCACTTGGCCGTGCCACTTCGCCAGCCGAGTTCACTGCCGCTCGTGGCGTGGTTCACGCGGGTGGGTCGGTACCAAGGGGTGCCGAAGTCCCATTCCATGTCGGCGTCGTAGGCGAAGAGTTCACCGTCGGCGTTGAAACCGAAGTCGTAGGGATTGCGGTAGCCGGCGCTCCATAGCTCCCACGATGCGCCAGCGGGATCGGTGCTCACGATAAATCCGCCTGGGGCGAGGCGGCCGGCTGCATGGCCGTTGCCGTCCCACATGCGGGCGATCACCGTATCTTCATCCCAGTTGGCTGGGAGGCGGCTTGAGCCATCGGCGGAGAGCGTGACACGCCGCTGCGACTCGCGGATGCCCCCCATGATCTGGGGCTCGGTAACGTTCGTGACTTCGAACGGGGGCTCGGTGTGGTTGCCGCAGATGATGAAGAGCCGCGTTCCGTCGGGTGAGAGCTGGATGTTGTGAGGTCCATGCTCGCCGCCGCCGTTGAACGTTCGCAGTTTTTCAACTGCGTCGAGCGTGTCGTTGCCATCGGAGTCGGTGACGCGGTAGAGACCACTCCCGGTACCGCCGTTGCCGACGACGTAGAGCGCATCGAATGCCCACAGCATTCCCTGGGCACCCGTAATCTCGGCTGGGATCTTTTCCACGACGGTTTCGGTTGAGCCGTCGAGAGCGGCGGGAGTAATCCGCACGAGCCCCTTGTCGCCCTGGTCGCTCGCGATCAGCCGACCCTTGGGGTCGGTCGTCAGCGAGACCCAACTGCCCAGTTCGTCCTGTGGCACGACGAACAGCCGCTCCACTGCAAAGCCCTCGGGTACGGCAAAGCCGGCTGGGGGTGGAGCCGCCGTGGCGCGCTTGAGGACGTCGCCCCAAGGCTGCGCACCGGCTTCAGCAACCACGCGGAGCTTGGCGGTCGAATCTGGTCGCCGCGCGACGGAGGCTGTCCAGGAGTCGTCAGTTTCAACGACGCGGGTGCTGCCGTCAGCGTTCGTGATCACCAACCGGCAGGCGAAGCCAGCAGCGCCCCCCTCGTTGGCCACGATCGCGGTGAGCTCGTTGTCGCCGGGTTTCATCGCCTTG
>JBMTLP010000566.1:0-2493 GCA_049433245.1 Pirellulales bacterium | reverse complement strand
CGCCGGACAGCAGCCGGCAAGTTCGTGGAGTTGGGCTCAAACGAGCAATGCCCCTCCGCAGCAGCAGTGGCAAGCAGGCGCCCAGCCACCGCCAACCATGACACAGCAGGGGCAACAGCTCGCCGCCCCGTATCAGCAACAGGTCGCAGCCCAAGCCCAGCAGTACTCTGCCCAGGCACAACAGGCCACCAACAACACGATCAATGGCTATCAGAATCAGCTCAACACGCAGTGGCAGCAGGCGAATCAACAGGCCCAAAACGGCCTCCAGCCCCCGATGACCGGGCAGCCGGTCGTTCAGCAGTCGCAGTATCCGCCGCAGACATCCACCAATGCGTGGTGGCCGTTCAGCGATCCCAATCAGTTCCCGCCGGCACGAGCGACCCCCGCCTCCCCGGCAAACTACTAGCGGGCTGTGGAAACCCCCGGGCCGCCGCAGGATGCGGCGGCGAACACATCGGGTCACGACCGCCCTTCAAGGTGCACGAGCACCAGCGCGAGGTCGGCAGGGGTGATCCCGCTGACACGTCCAGCCTGGCCGAGCGTTTGCGGCCGGACTCTCGCGAGTTTTTCGCGGGCTTCGGCGCGGAGATGGCGAACACCTGCGTAGTCAAAGCCCTCGGGAATCGTTCGCTCCGCGTGCCCCCGCTGCCGCTCGATTCGCTGCCGCTCAAGGGCAAGATAGCCTTCGTAGCGGACGTCAGTGACGATCTGCGTCACCACCTCATCGGCGACCGCAGCGAGCTCTGGTACGACGGCCACACAGTCCGACCACCGCATCTCCGGTCGCCGCAGCCGCTCCAGCAGGAGCACGCCCTCCATACGATGCGCCGCGAGGATCGCACGGGTCGCGTCGATCGATGCTTGCTTGCGAGCGAGTCGCTCCACGCGATGGGGTTCTGCAAGCCCCACATCGATGGCCTTCGGCGTGAGCCTGCGATCGGCGTTGTCGTGCCGCAGCGCGAGGCGATGTTCGGCGCGGCTGGTGAACATACGGTAGGGCTCATCGACGCCGCGCGTTACAAGATCGTCCACCAGGACGCCGAGATACGACTCCTCGCGTGACAAAACGAAAGGCTCGCGACCAGCCACAGCCAGGGCCGCATTGGCGCCAGCCACGAGCCCTTGCGCGGCAGCCTCTTCGTAGCCCGTCGTGCCGTTCACTTGACCAGCCATGAACAGCCCGCTGACCCGCTTGGTTTCCAGGGAAAGGGCGAGTTGATGTGGCGGGCAGTAGTCGTACTCCACCGCATAGCCATACCGCATGATCTCCGCCCGCTCGAGCCCCGGGATCAGTTTCACCATCGCTTCCTGCACATCCCTCGGCAGGCTTGTAGAGATGCCGTTGACGTAGATCTCCTGGGTACGGCGCCCCTCTGGCTCAAGGAAAAGTTGGTGGCTGTCGCGGTCGGCAAAGCGCACGATCTTGTCTTCGATACTTGGACAGTAGCGGGGCCCCCGCGAAGCGATCTGTCCGGAATACATCGGTGAACGATGGAGGTTCGCGCGAATCATCGCGTGTACCTCGGGCGTGGTGCGGGTGATCCAACACACGAGCTGCTCACTCTCGATCACATCGGTCAGAAAGGAGAATGGCTGCGGCTGTGGATCGCCGGGCTGCACCTCGAGCGCAGCGGTGTTGATGCTCGAGGCTGACAGTCGGCAGGGGGTGCCTGTTTTGAACCGCTCGACCTCAAAGCCGAGGCGTCCCAACGCCCCGCTGATGCCCGACGACGTGCCTTCGCCAGCCCGTCCACCGGCCGTCTTCGCCTCGCCGGTGTGCATCACAGCTTGCAGAAACGTGCCGGTGGTGAGCACGACGGCCGATGCACGGTACTCGGCATCGCCGCGGACCCGCACGCCACAGATCCGCCATTCCGGACCACCCGTCGCCAACGCTGGCACAGGCTCGACAAGCAGGTCGTCAACCTGCTCCTGCTTGAGCGCGAGCCCAGGCGTGGCTTCCAGTTCCTCCTTGACCCACGACTGGTAGTGCCGCTTGTCGGCCTGAGCGCGAGGCCCATGCATCGCAGGCCCCTTCGAGCGATTCAGCACCCGAAACTGGATGCCCGACGCATCGATCGCCCGCCCCATCAGCCCACCAAGGGCGTCGACCTCCCGCACAAGCTGCGCCTTGCCCACACCTCCAATTGCGGGGTTGCAGCTCATCTGCCCAACGGTGTCGAGATTGGCCGAAAGCAGGGCCGTCTTCGCTCCTAGCCTCGCAGCGGCAGCAGCCGCCTCTGCCCCGGCATGGCCACCGCCAACAACAACGACATCGTAGTGGTACACATTTCGCACGTCTTCGTCTCCGCACGTTGGAGTCTATCACCAAAAACCGCTCGTCTTGGCGGCGAGATCGGCCATAGAGAACCCGCGAGTTTCCCGTACACTCAAGCACCGACACGCCCCGCCACCCCTCCCCCAAGCCCCCCTGCGGCTGATGGATGACCTCACTTCTGTGAACGACTGGCCGGCGGGTCGAGTGCTCGT
>JBMTLP010000565.1:0-2518 GCA_049433245.1 Pirellulales bacterium | reverse complement strand
CCTCGGGCGCGAGGAGGGCCCGTTTGCCGTGGAGCAAGCGGCCGGCCCGCGCGCCGGAAAAGCCTCCCAAACTCGTGGCGGCGACGACCCGGTGGCAGGGCACAACGAGCAGCAGAGGGTTGCGGCGACAGGCGTTGCCAACGGCCCGAGCTGAGGTGCCAAGCGATGCGGCGAGACTGCCGTAACTCCGCGTTGCTCCGGGTGGGATGCTTTGCAGCAACTTCCAGACGCGTTGCTGAAAATGGGAGCCTTGAAGCCGCACAGAAAATTGCCACCCGTGCGACGGATCGTGGCAATAGGCCTCGATCTCGCGAGCGATGGCGACCTCGCTTGGGTTGGAGGGCGGCCGGCAGATCGTGTCGTCCACCATCGCGATCCCGATCACCTGGCCGTCGGCCGTGGTCACGCCGAGGTGGTGGAAAGGCGTGGGGATCGTAAACGTGGGGAGTGGCGTGGCCATGGCAATGCTGTCGCGGGCGAACGTGCGTCAGTGTACGTCGCGACCGCGACAGCGTGGCTGCGCCCGGAAACGAGCGTACCAGGGCTACTTCTTGGCGGCGGGCTTGGCCTTGTCTTGCTTAGGCTTCTTGTTTTTCTTGTCGTTCTTCTGCGAGTTGTTGCCTTTACCCATGACTGGTTGGCTCCATGTGTGAATGACGGAAGCTGGCTCCGAGCGAACTCGGGATTGCCAGCCATAACAATCGGCGGTCCCGCGGGCTGCACTTCATTTCTCGTGGCAGGTTTTTCCGGTTTGGTCAGCCTAGCTTGGCAGAAACGGTCACTTCCCTAGAAGTTCTTGATCGCCTGGGCAATCGCTTGGTTGGAGAAGGGGAGCGGGCCCACGAGAGGCACTTCAAGGCCCGCCAGCAAGTACCAGTCGCGTCCAATGCCGGTGCGCATGCCAGGCGTGATGCTGAAGTAGGTTGCACTGCCGCCAGAGAGGGACGTGTGGAAGTTGGTCGCCAGGGTGGCGCAGAGATGCTTCAAAACCGGAGCATCGGCCGGGGTGAGGTAGTAGCCCCCGGCGAGTCGGCCGTCGAACGAAGTGAAGGGGCCGGGCGTGAGGTTGAAGCCGCTCCAAGGGTTGGCTTCCAGAGGCGGAATGGAAGCGGCGGTGAGGTTCGTGGGCACCGTCACGCCCACACCGCCACGGAGCACCCAGCGACCTGTGGGGTTTGTCCAGAACTCCAGGTCGGGGGAGAGGCTTGCCACACCGTTGCCCGTCTCCACGGAGCCGGTGGGGCAGCGGACGTAGCAGTTGGCGGTCAGCGAATACGTTTTGTCTTCGGCCAGCAGAAATCGTGGGGCAACGGTGAGGTCCCCCGTGCCACGCGTCGCAGCGGTGGCTGGAGACTGTGGGTCTGGGGAAATCACGGTAAAAGGAAGAAACCAGCCGATCTCAAACCGGCGATTGAGAGGTGTGAAGAGAAAGAAACTGCCGTTGGCTGATTCGACGGCGGATGGCGTGTCCTGAGCCCAGGCGCCAGAAATCACTGCTAGGCGATAGAACGCGCCGTCAGCGCTGTTGATCCAGGTTTGCCTCGGGCTCGTGTGATCGACGGAGTCGTACGGTCGATCCCAACCGTCGGTGAAAAACTCATCGATGCTCAGCGGCGTCCAACGCTCGGTCTCGAGCGGGCCGATCAACGACTCGCGCCACACGTCGCGGCGCGTTGTCGATTGGGAGGGTGGCGAGTTTGCATCGGCGAACGCAACTGCAGACACCGCGAAGACCATGACCAAACTGGTCACGACCGCCACCATGCGGCAACCGCGTCGACGGAAAAGTTGCCGACCAGCCATGAGCGTCGCCGGATGGAAGGTGGCAAGCGGCAGAAGACGATCGGGACAGCCCCGACGCGTCCATCGTGCAATAGCCATCGGCAGCCTTCGTACACCACTTGAGGCAATCTGAGGTGCGAGCAGCCACCTGCGTTCGGTTACCGGTTGCTGACGTTGGTGGCGAGCCAGGCCACGATGGCCTGCATGAAGGCGGGTAGGTCAGACGGCCTGCGGCTAGAAATGAAGTGGCGGTCGATCACCACAGCCGAGTCTTCCCAAGTTGCCCCGGCGTTGACGAGATCATCCTTGATGCCAGGGCTGCCAGTCACCCGCACGCCGCGATACACACCAGCAGAAATGGGGATCCAGCCGCCGTGGCAGATGGCTGCCACGAGCTTCCCGTTGGCAGCAAAGTTTTGCACAAGTGTGAGCAGGCCAGCATCACGTCGGAGGGCATCGGGCATCCAGCCCCCGGGAAGAATGATTCCATGAAATTTGGGCTCCTGCATGTCGGCAATCGCCGCATCGCTCACGCAGGGGTAACCATGTTTGCCGCGATAGGTCTCGCCGGCGACAGGCCCCGCCAGCGTCACGTCGCAGCCAGCCTCTTCGAGACGAAGCTTGGGGTACCACAGTTCAAGATCCTCATACGCCTCACCGGCAATGACTAGCAGTCGCAGGCCGGGGAAGAGCGGTTGGCGATACGTTTCAGATGGAGCGGTCATGGCGGCATCCA
>JBMTLP010000564.1:0-2518 GCA_049433245.1 Pirellulales bacterium | reverse complement strand
CAGCAATCCCGGAGACATGGGCGGAAGGTGAGTCCGTCTTCACAGCGAAGCAAACCACCGACGGCCTGACGGGCACGATTGAGGCGACGGTGGCCCTCGAGCCGGGAATCTACAGGGCCACCTTCGAAGTGCCGGGCGAGGGAGATCTGCCCGCTGTCAAAGCGACGGAACTGATCGATGTGATCGATCCGCAGGCGGAGCGGTATGAAGTTCGACGCGCCTTTGCGTTGGCCGCACCACGCTGGCGTGTGGAGCCGGGCGAAGTCTTTGAGGCCGTGATCGGAACCGGCTACGAAACTTGGCGGGTGCAGATTGAACTGTTTCAAAACGGTCGGGTCCTCTCCCGCAGGTGGAGTGAGCCAGGCCGGACGCAGTGGCGGGTGGAGGTGCCCGTGGAGGAGCAGCACCGTGGGGGGCTGAGCCTCCGCGTGTGGATGATCCGCGAGGGGCGCCTTGTGAGCGAGACGCGGACGATCGACGTGCCTTGGACTGACAAGCAGCTCTCGGTGACGTGGGAACGGTTTACCAGGCGACTTGAACCGGCAACCAAGGAGGTGTGGCGAGCGAAGGTGCTTACCACGCCAGATCAGCTCCATCCCGAGGCGGTGCCGGCCGTGGTCGAGATGCTGGCCATCCTCTATGACCAATCGCTTGATGCGTTGGCTGCACATCAATGGCCGGCGAACGGGCTGCAAAGTCTCTTCCGTGCAGAAGCGCCACCCTCACGGCCAACGTCCACAAATAATTGGCTGATGTTCCATCAGTTTGGAGGTGGCTTCAGCCGGGTTTTTGAGTCGGTCGAGGTCCAGTTGCCGGTGCTGCTGGGTGAGTTTGGCTCGCCTGCTGAGGGGGGCATGGGGTTCGGCGTGCGAGGGATGGGTGGCGGCATGTTGGGCGCTGAGCGGGCGTTCGCGGCAGCGCCTATGGCGATGGCTGATGCGGCGGAGGGTGAGTCGTTTAACTTCCGTCAACAGGATCGATTGCAGGCAGGGATGATGGAGAAGGCGGGAGCGGATGCCGCCGCTCCGAATGGTGGAGGTTCCATGACCGCGGCTCCGCCACCGCCTCGTCGCAACCTTGCAGAAACCGCCTTCTTCTTGCCGACCGTCGTGTCGGACGCCGCGGGGCTGGTCACGATCGAGTTCACTCTGCCCGACACCCTCACCACCTGGCAGTTCAAGGGACTCGCCCACGATGCGGCCCTCCGCAGCGGCGTGATCGAAGACACCGCTGTGGCCATCAAGGATCTGATGGTTGAACCGGTGATGCCGCGATTCTTGCGAGAAGGTGACCGAGTGCGGATTCCAGTCAAACTCTCCAACCGCTCCGCCGGACGACTGCGTGGCACCGTGCGGTTTGCTCTGAGCGATGCGAGAACCGGTGAGGATCGCAGCAGCCTCGTGAGCGACGGCCTCGAGCGAGCGTTTGACCTCGCGGCAGGAGATTCGGAGCCGGTGTTCTTCAGCGTCGATGTGGCTGACGGGACCGAGGCGCTGACCTATTTGGCCACTGGAACAACAGGACGAGCGGCTGATGGTGAAGAAGGGCTGCTCCCGGTGCTCTCAAAGCGGGTGCTCGTGTCGGAGACCACCCCCATCACGCTTCGCGGCAACGCTTCCGAGACAGTCACGTTGAAAAAATTGGCCCAAGATGCCGACGCCATCGAAAATCAGAGTCTTGTGGTGCAGGTGGCTTCAAATCCGGCGTGGTATGCGGTGCTCGCCATGCCCAGCCTGATGGAGCAAGAAGACGAGGGTATCGATGCGCTCTTCCGACGCTTCGCAACCAACAGTCTCGCGAGTCATCTGGTCAGCCGAGATCCGCGAATCGCAAGGGTGTTCGAACAGTGGCGAAGTACCGACGCTCTGGAGAGCCCACTTGAGAAAAACAGCGAGTTGATGAAGACCTTGCTGGCGGAAACACCTTGGGTGCGGGATGCAGTCGACGAACGGGAAGCTCGCACTCGTATCGGCCTGCTGTTTGATGCCACGCGTGCCGACAACGAGAAGGCCACGGCCTTGCAGCGGCTCGCAGCGCTGCACAACAACGACGGCGGGTGGCCTTGGTTCCCAGGGGGGCGATCGAGCGATGTGGTGACACTCTCCATCGTTGCGGGCTTTGGCAGGCTGCGGACACAGGGGGTGGCGATCGATCTCGGCGAGGCACTGCGGGCGCTTCCGTGGGTTGATGCCCGCTTGCTGGAAGAAGCGGCACGCGGGCGAGAGCTTGCAGAGACCGCTGGCAAGGAGGCGGTGATCCTCACCCCGTTGGGCGTCTATGCTCTCTACGCGAGAAGTTTCTTTTTGGAGGATCAGCCACCAGCGAACGACGTGCTCGAAGCGATCCGGTTTTGCTTGGGTGTTGGTCGCACCTGTTGGATGAAGGTTGGCGGTCGCCGCACTCAGGCCCAGTTGTCAATTGCCCTGAACCGATTCCAAGAGCGACAGGCTGCCCTTGCCATTCTCGAAAGTCTGCGCGAGCGGGCCGGCGGGGCTCCGGGCACGCCGGAGGCAGATCC
>JBMTLP010000563.1:0-2518 GCA_049433245.1 Pirellulales bacterium | reverse complement strand
CTGCGGATTTTGTAGGCTTTGGACATGCCGGCCGTCCATCACGCGGTTTTCGATCGCTCGTGTGGCGAGCGGCCTCACAGGTGGCCCGGTAGGGCGAGCCTGTGGCAGAACGGCTTCACGAGTACACCCAGAACGACAGTTGAAAGGTCTCCAGTATGGACACGCTGCGTGTGGTGGCGATTGGGCGGACGGGAGCGGGCGATTGGGGACACGCCATCGATGAGCTGTGGCTGAACGCCCCCGGCACGGAGTATGTCGCCGTGGCGGATGCGACCGAGGAAGGCGCGGCCGACGCAGCCAAGCGGCTCGGTGGCATCAAGCCCTACACCGACTGGCGGAAGATGCTCGCCACCGAGAAGCCTGATGTGGTGGTGATCTGCATGCGGCATGTCGACTGCCATGCTGAGATGGCGATCGCCGCCGCTGAAGCGGGCGCGAAGGGCATCTTCATTGAGAAGCCGTTTGTGCAAACCCCGGCCGAGGCCGACGCCGTGATTGCCGCCTGCGAAAAGGCGGGCACGAAGCTCAGCTGCGCGTTTGTGAATCGGCACAGCGAAACGTTTGCACGGGTTCGCGAGATGATCGACGACGGCAAGATCGGGCGACTGCTCGAACTCCGCGGCCGCGGCAAAGAAGATGCCCGCGGTGGAGGTGAGGATCTGTGGGTGCTCGGCAGTCACATCCTCGACATGATGGCGTCGCTGGGCGGGGCACCGCAGTGGTGCCAAGCGTCGGTGACCGTGGGCGGTCGCTTGATCACCACAGACGACGCCGTAGAAGGCCCGGAAGGGCTCGGACGCATCGCAGGCGACAGCATCGAGGCGATGTGGGGCCTCGCTGATGGCGCGATCGGCTACTTCTCAACCGTCCGCGACGCGGGCCTCAAGCAGCCGCCGTTTGGACTGATGCTGGTTGGCTCGGCCGGTTCGATCCACATCCGCTCCGATCAGATGCCGCACGCCTTCATCCGCCGCGTGCCGCTCTGGCGGGTCGACAAAGATGTGCCCTGGCAGCCAATCCTGCCCGACGGCACGCTGCTCAAAGACGCGAGTGAAGCCGACAGTGTGAGCAATGAAGAGCGATCGGCCGAACGCGCGACGTGGGGCCGCCGAGCCGTCGTCGATCTGCTCGACGCGATTCGCGAAGACCGCGAGCCGGAAACGGGCATGTTTGCCAGCAGACGCGTCGTGGAGATGACCGCCTCGGTCTACGCCTCCGCCCTCAGCGGCACGCGTGTGAGCCTCCCGCTTGCCACCAGAGAAAACCCGCTGGGCTAGGATTGGGCTAGGAACCGCGGACCAATCACGCCCGCTTCATCAGCAGGTCAGAGTGGGGCAGGTTGAAGATCTGCTCGCGGGTCGTGACCGGCTCGAGTTTTGGCATGTGGCCAAAGCCGGGGTAGTCCTCAGGGCAGATGCGGAAGATTTTGAACTTCTGCTCGTCGAGCAAGAAGTTCCACATCGCGTCGATGTTCGGTCGCAGATGCTCGTGGTGTCGGTAGGAGTGCGGATCCCACTCCACGATCAGCGAGATGTCTGGGCTCTCGCTGATCACGCGACGAGCACCGCCGATCACATAGCTCTCGGAGCCTTCGGCGTCGATCAGCATGGCCTTGACTGGCGAATCGACGATCGAGTCGACCGTGCGGCCTTCGGTTTCCACTTCGCGAAACAGACCACGCGGAATGAACTTCCGATCTGCATCGAGAATCTCGGGCATCGTCGTTTCCGACCAGAGGCACTCGTTGAGATCGCGCGAGATGCGGGCCCGGCTAAACAGGTTGCCACCGCCGATGAACTGCGGGTCGTAGCAGAAGGTCAGCTTCTCGCCATGCTTGTCGGGGGAGACGGCGGCGCAGTTGTAGGCCTGCACGATGCCGGGCGACCCACTCCAGAACATGCCCTTGAGCAGGTACGCAAACACCACGGGGTTGGCTTCCACCGCATACACGCGGCCACCGCCACCAACCCGCTGTGCGGCGAGGGCAGCGTAGTAGCCGAAGTTGGCTCCCACGTTGACCACATGGTCGCCCGCGCCAAACAGGCTCAAGAAGACAGCGTTGGTCCAAGGTTCGATGACGCCATCACGCACGATGCCGATGGCCACATCGACGTTCCAGGCGGGCACCACGAGGTGGAAGCCGTAGACGGTTTCGGCGGCAATCTCATCGCCCGTGAGACGCAGGATGCGGCGGTCGCGCTTGTGCACGATCCGGGTGCGGGTGCGAACCTTCAGCCGGCGGCGTGCCTTTTTGGGAGGCTCAGCAGCGGTCAGCGTGGCCAGAGCTGCCTTGGCGGCTTCAGCCTCAGCGCCAGCTTCCGGATCGGTTGGTGGAACCACGAGCGAGTCGATCGTCCACGGCAACTGCAGTCGGTCGAAGAGCTTCACCATTGCATCGGCCCCGTCGAAGGGCGGCGGGGTCAGCTCGTAAACGCTCAAAGCTGACCCACATCCGCGGTTGTGTGCGGGGGAAAGATAGGCAACCGACTCCGCCGGTTGAAGGGCAGTTTTGCGGGGA
>JBMTLP010000562.1:0-2518 GCA_049433245.1 Pirellulales bacterium | reverse complement strand
AGTTGGATTTCACGCGAGGCTCCCTCGCCCCTTTTATTGAAACCAACACGTCGGTCTACCAGTGCCCGAACTTCGTGTCGGATTCCGTAGACGTGCTGCGTTACGGCCGGCTCGCAACGGGCTTCGACTACAACGCCTCGCTTGGGCCGGGTACCGAGTGGGACTGGTCGCAGTGGCCGGGCGTGGAACTCAAGAACAAGAACCTGCAAAGGCCGATCGGGGCTGTGCGGGAGACAAAACGGACGATTGCCTTTGCTGAAAGCGCGATTGTGTACTTCCTGTTTCCCTACCCACTGCGAGAAAACCTCGGAGGGCTCCTGCCGCCGAGTGGTGCCGACCCATCGGTGCACTTTCGTCATGCCGGCGAGTCGGCCAACGTGGTCTTTCTCGATGGTCACGTCGAGAACTATCAACGGAAGTTCAGGCCGGGGCCCTGGACGAGTCCGGGGCAGGTCGCGTTCATGGAGAAGTACCACATCGGGATCATTGTGGATGGCGATCCCGCAGACCCTGAGGCAGCCGACGCACTGTACGACCTCCGCTAGCCTCGTCAGACTCATCCACCACGTGCGGGGCCGGGGGCGCCTCGAGAAGCACCTTCTGGCGAGCGAGACGATCGATGTTTGATGAACAGGCTCGATCCTCTGCACACGCGGCGGTTGTCGCGCACAACATGCGAGCCTGGGATCGCCTGGCCGACACCAAGGCCGCCCTCGCGCGACCTGCGGCCGATGCAGCATTCACCGATCCCCGGAAGTGGCTGGGTGCGGGTGGGTGGTTGGCCTCTGAGGGACAGGGACGCGCCTGGCTGCCGCCACGTCTCGACGGGCTCGATGTGCTGTGTTTGGCAGCTGGTGGCGGCAAGCACGGTCCGCTCTACGCTGCGGCAGGTGGACGGGTGACTGTGCTCGACTGCTCTCCCGCGATGCTCGCGCTCGATCGCCAGGTCGCGGCTGAGCGGCGAATCGACTATCAGATCGTGCAGGGGTCGATGGATGATCTCTCCATGTTCGATGCGGGGCGATTCGACCTCGTGATTCACCCGGTGAGTACCTGCTACCTGCCGGACGTGCAGCGGGTGTTTCAAGAAGTCGCCCGCGTGACCAGAGCCGGAGGGCTCTACATCAGTCAGCACAAGAGCCCGGTGAGCCTGCAGGCCTCGCTGGAACCAGGGCCACGCGGGTTCTACGAGATGCGGCACGCGGTGGTGGGGCGGCACGTCACCACCCCGCTCCCGCCCGAACCGCCGAGCCGGCTGCGGGAGCACGGTACGCAGGAGTTCCTGCACTCACTCTCCAGCCTGGTGGGGGGCGTGTGCCGAGCCGGCTTCGTGGTCGAGGATCTACACGAACCTGATCACGCCGATGCCAATGCGGATGTGGGTTCATTCGGACACCGCGGCTGTTTTCTCCCGCCCTACCTGAGGATTTTGGCAAGGAAAAAGGCAACGACGCCGCTGCTGTCGCTCGCGTGACCGACTCGGGAGGAGTGCTTCGGAAGGGCATGCTGTACTTGTTACGATAAGGACACTTGAAACCGAATCAGTTCCCGCACGCGATGAGAACCATGCTCTGCCTGAACGTTTTTCTGATTGCCAAAGACGTCGCCAATGTCGACACCATCCGCTCGCTCCTTCAGCAGGCGATGCAGTTGAGCCGTGGCGAACCGGGCTGCCTGCGGTTTGATGTCTATCATTCCACCGCCGATGTCCGGAGGTTCACGCTCGTTGAACACTGGGAAAGCCAAGACGCGCTTGATGCCCATCGCTTGGGGCAGGCCTACACCACCATCTACAAGCCTCACGTGATGCCTTTGGTGGAACGGGAAGGGCACCCGTCAGAACTCTTGGGCTAGCACCGGCGGTCTCGCCGCTAGGCAGCACAACGTGACACGCTCATACACAGCACCCAATCTCATGGGGCAGGGACGAAGATGATTTTGCTGATCGACAACTACGACTCCTTCACCTGGAACCTCGTGCAGCGATTTGGGGAAATCGATGCCGACCTCGCGGTGAAGGTAGTCCGGAATGACGAGATCAGCTGTGACGAGATTGCGGAGATGGCGCCCGAGGCGATCGTGATCTCGCCTGGCCCGTGCACGCCCGATGAGGCAGGGATCTCCTGCGAGTTGGTCCGCCGGTTTGCTGGCCGGATGCCGATCTTGGGGGTCTGTCTCGGACACCAATCGATCGGTCAGGTGTTTGGTGGCACAATCGTGCGAGCCAAGCGGCTGATGCACGGCAAGGTCGACCTGATCGAGCACTCAGGCGAAGGTCTCTTCGCGGGACTACCTTCGCCCATCGAGGCCACCCGCTACCACAGCCTCGTGATCGATCCGCCCACGCTGCCGCGGGAGTTTGCGGTGGATGCATGGTCGACAGCTCCAGATGGCTCCCGAGAGATCATGGCCATCCGGCATCGCACGATGCCGGTGTATGGGCTGCAGTTTCATCCAGAGAGTTTCCTGACGCACGTTGGCCACGACTTGCTGCGGGCCTTCCTGCGGTTGAGTGGCG
>JBMTLP010000561.1:0-2522 GCA_049433245.1 Pirellulales bacterium | reverse complement strand
CCGGACTGCTGCCGGACCATACGCGGGTCTGGCACAACCGGAATCGCTTTCGGGATACGGCGCCCGAACTGGTCACGCTGCCACAATGTTTCAAGCAGGGCGGATACCGGGTTGTGTCGCTCGGTAAAGTTTTCAGTGGCGACGAGCGGGAGTTGGATCCCGTGTCTTGGTCGGAACCGGAAGTGCTGAAGGGGGTTGGTTGGAAGAATAGCCTGCTGCCGGAAAACCAGGGGTCAGGGAAGCACGCGGCCTGGGAGGCTGCGGATGTAGACGATGAGGCCTACCCCGATGGCAAGCTGGCAACGCTGGCGGTTCAGAGGCTAGGTGAACTTCAACGTGAATCGCAGCCGTTCTTTCTGGCGATCGGCTTCTTCAAGCCGCATCTCCCTTTCAATGCACCGAAGAAGTATTGGGACTTGTACGACCCTGCTCAGTTCGAACTCGCTGATGATGGAGAACCGGTCACAGGCTCTCCCTCGCTGGCATTGCACACGCACCGTGAACTCGGTGGTTATCGCGGCATGCCCGAGGATGAGCAGGTTGATGCTGCGGAAGCGCGTCGACTGCGTCACGGGTACTACGCGTGCGTCAGCTATATCGACGCGCAAGTTGGCAAACTGCTGGCGGAATTGAAGCGGCTTGAGTTGGAACGTCGGACGATCGTCGTCTTGTGGGGTGATCACGGTTTCTCGCTGGGAGAGAACGGCCGGTGGTGCAAAGGGACCAATTTCGAACGTGACACGCGGGTTCCGCTGATGATCCGGACGCCGGCCATGGCCAACCCGGGTATTGCCACGGCATCGCTTGTCCAACTGGTCGACCTGTACCCGACGCTTGCCGAACTCGCCGGATTGACGCCCCCGCACAACCTCGATGGCCGGAGCCTGGTCCCGATTCTGAAAGATCCTCAGGCTCGGGGCCGTGACGTAGTGCTCAGCCAGTTCAACCGTCCGTGGAAGGCGACCGCTCCGGAACTGATGGGCTACTCGATCCGGACAGCCACATGCCGCTACACGCGCTGGATCGACTGGAGCACACGCGCTACGGTGGCGGAAGAAATGTATGACTACACTGCAGCGGACAGTGTGCGGAGTTTGGATGCGTATCTGATTGAGCAGGCAAGCGTCGTCCTGGATCCTGGGCGAGCTGCCTTGCGGGATCGTCTGCGAGAACTGATGGATCAGACCATGACCACGCCTGCTCCAGTCGGTTCGACTCCGGATTCGACAGTCCCGGCTCGCAAGAAGAAAAGGAAGCAGCCATGAGCAGTTGTTGCTTTGGCGAAGGGGGTGTCCGAATCTTGCCGATCAGGCGCATCGGCCTGACCGCAGGGCTGCTGTTGATGTGCGTGATGGCCCTCGCGGACCGAAATGGAAACGCCGAGCCCTCGATCGAGCGAGTGACGCTCTTTGAAGAGGGGCGAGACGGTTTCACCCTGTACCGGATTCCCGGAATCGTGGTGACTTCTCGCGGAAGTGTGCTCGCGTATTGCGAAGCGAGAAAGTTCTCGGCGGCGGACCGGGGGGAGATCGAGATTCACCTCTGCCGCAGCATCGATGGCGGACGTTCCTGGTCATCGCCACAGCAGGTCGCGCACCTGGGAGACCGTCTGCCTCGCAATCCCCATCTGCCGCCGGGTAAGAAAGCCAAAGACTTTGGCGGGCCGGAAGAGCAAACTGTCAACAACCCGGTCGCCATCGCCTGTCGGGACGGGACCGTCCACCTGTTGTACTGCGTGGAGTACATGCGCTGCTTTCACATCCGAAGCAACGATGATGGAGTCTCCTGGTCGAAGCCCGTCGAGATCACTTCAGAGTTTGAAGCGTTTCGATCGGAACTCGACTGGCAGGCCATGGCCACCGGGCCGGGGCATGCGATCGAACTGAAGACCGGACGGCTGGTGGTTCCGTTCTGGATGTCGAACTACGACCCGAAGGCAAAGCGGGACAAGGGGGTCGGCGTTGTCTTCAGCGATGATGGTGGTCTCACCTGGCAGCCTGGGGAGATTGCGATCTGGGATGCCGGTGAGCCGAATGTTGCCGAGCTGGCGGATGGACGAGTGTTACTCACGGCTCGTAACGGTGATCCGCGGTCCCGACGTGTATCGGTCATCAGTCCCAACGGGGCGTCAGACTGGTCGTCTCCGCGATTCATTGACGAACTTTATGAACCAGGTTGCATGGCGGGAATGGTGAGTCACTCGGGAACAACTGATTCCGGTGACCCCTTGCTCCTGTTCTCCAACGCCCAGACGACGGAGCGCGCCCACTCCAGTCGCCGCAACCTGACCATCCATCTAAGCCGCGATGGTGGGACAACCTGGCCGGTCAGCCGCGTCATGGAACCGGGGCCCAGCGCGTACAGCGACCTGGCGATCCTGCCGGATGGTCAGATCCTCTGCTGCTTTGAAGACGGCAGTGGGCCACCGGTCCAAAAACTAAACCGCGACTGGGCCTACACACGGATTACGCTCGCCCGTTTCAACCTCGAATGGCTCCTGCAATCGGGATCGGCGCCATGAA
>JBMTLP010000560.1:0-2522 GCA_049433245.1 Pirellulales bacterium | reverse complement strand
CGCCTGCCGGAAACACGGTCAGCACTGCCGAACACACCTTCGCGCTGATCCTCGCCCTCTCTCGCAATGTGGCTGCGGCTGATGCCAGCCTGCGTGAGCACCGCTGGGATCGCGGAAAGTTCATGGGTGTGCAACTGGCTGGAAAGACGCTGGGTATTGTTGGCTTGGGTCGGATCGGGCAGGCAGTCGCGGCCCGTGCGCGAGCCTTCGATATGCGGGTGCTGGGGTACGACCCTTTCCTCTCCCCCGATCGTGCTGCGGAGCTTGGCATTGAGTTGGTTGATGCCGTGCCAAAGATGTTTCCCGAGATCGACTACCTCACCGTTCACACGCCACTGACTGACGAAACGCGTCACCTGATCAACTCGGCCGCGCTCAAGACACTCAAGCCCGGGGTGCGACTGGTGAACTGTGCTCGCGGCGGCATCTACGACGAGCAAGCTCTGTTGGAAGGTCTGAAGAGCGGTGTCATCGCCGGTGTGGCGCTTGACGTGTTTGAAAAAGAACCCTGCACAGAGTCGCCGCTGTTTGGCGTGCCTGGTGTGCTGGTGACACCTCACCTTGGGGCGAGCACGGAAGAAGCCCAGTCGCAGGTGGCTGTCGAGGGGGTCGGGTTGCTCGTCGACTTTTTATCGACGGGGGCGATTCGTCACTCCGTGAACGCCGGCTCGATTGACCCGAAAGCACTCGAAAGTGTTCGAGGCTTCCTCGATCTCGCCTGGCGGCTTGGCTTGCTTGTTGCCCAACTCGACGACCTACCTCCTCGCTCCTGCTCCATCGCGTTCCGTGGCGAAGTGGCCGCTCGCAACACCAAACTCGTGACCGCCGCCTTCGCTGCCGGACTGCTTGAGTCGGCGATTGAGGGTGTCAACATCGTAAACGCAGAACTCCTTCTGCGGGAGCGTGGGATCGAGTTGGTGGAGCAAAAGCGAACCGACCCGGGCGCGTTCAGTTCGGTGGTGGCCGTCGATCTCGTGGCAGGCGACCATGTGCATCGTGCTGCAGGCACACTCTTTGGACATTCCATGCCTCGGCTCGTGCAACTTGAAGGGCATCGGCTTGAGGCCTACCTCGATGGCGTGTTGTTGGTGTTCACGCACCAGGACGTGCCGGGAATCATTGGTCAGGTGGGCACGGCTTTCGGCCGGCTTGGAGTGAATATCGCGCAGATGACCGTAGGACGGGCCGCCCCGGGCGGGGATGCGATTGGCGTGTTGAACCTCGATCAAGCGCCCGATGACAAGGCCCTGGCCGAGGTGCTTGCTTGCCAAGGCATCAAGTCGGCCAAGGTTGTGAAGCTGCCGCCGGCAGGTCAACTTCCCAACTGGTTGGCCGTGGCTGGTCCCACTACGCGAGGGGGCGGCCTTGAAGGGGAATGCGACTAGATCGCCAGTGTGGTCGCTGTTGTTGGTCGGGATCGCTCTGCTTGATCCTCCGCTGACCTCGTGACGAACGGCCGCTGCCGGGCTGATCAGCGGCTCGCCTTTGCAGGAGTGCAGCCTCTGCCGTGGGCTCCTGCCCGCTGATTGACCCTCTTCCGCTCACGCCGCAGAATGCAGGTGCGGGGCGTTTGCGACCAATGGCGATCGTTTTCGTGGCGACACGTGGGAAGCATCAGGGGACAGGTATGAAGGCAACGCAGCACACCATCGGCGCGACATCGCTTCGGACAAGCCTCTGCATGCTTCTGCTGACGAGTGTTTCGGTGGTTCTTGCCCAAGAGCCGGCGAGTTTCCGTGACGACACCGCCCGCAAACTGCTTGAAGGGCTTGAAGAGCGGGGCATGCCCGATGTGTCGCTGTGGGTGCTCGACCGACTGGAGCAGCCTGAGGCCGCGATCTCGAGCGAGCTGCGAAGTGAACTGGCCTACCGCAAAGCCCTCGCCCTCGTTGGGGTTGGACGAAGTGAGCCGAGCATAGAGCGGCGTCAAAGCCTGTTTTCGCAAGCTCAGCAAGCCATCGATGCGTTTCTCGCCTCGCCTTTGCCCACGCCAAAACTGCCCGCCGCTCCTGACGACGTGGACCAGCTCGCGGCCGACATCCAAATGCTTGACACCGCCGCCCGGCGGATCAACGCCCACATTCAGCAGGGGAAACTACGGCAGGAGCGAGCTCGGCTGATCAAGTCTGAGGTGGCCAAGAAGCAGCAAGCCAACGCGGGATCCGTAGTGTCGATCGAGAGCCCTGAGGCGGCCGCCGTTTTTGCAGAGTCTGTGGCGAGCTTTCGCGCCGCCGAAAGGCTGATCACATCGTCTCCAATCGCCGCCAAAGCTGAGGATGGGGCTGAGCCGGCCGACGACAGTTCCTCGGAGAGTGAGGGAGAGGCGGGCGAGACAGACAGCCTCCTCGCTCAGGTCCGCAAACTGACTGAGCGGGTGGATGCTGCTGTGGAAGGACCTCGTCCAAGAGCCCCCCGCGGAGGACGCAGCCGAGCGGAGGCGTCGAGATTGTTACGGGAGTGGCGGGTGAGCCTCAGCGAGAGGCAGGATGACCTCCGCAACAAGCTCCTTGAGGTGCGTCTGC
>JBMTLP010000559.1:0-2525 GCA_049433245.1 Pirellulales bacterium | reverse complement strand
TCAACTCAACGCCCGACTTGCAGCAGAGCTTTTCCTGCTCGACGAGGTCGGCGACGGTGTACTCACGCCCTTGAAGCTTCAGCGGCGACTCCTTGGCAACGCGGCACTGAGCGAGGATGGCGAGATACTGTGCAAGATGCCCTTGCACGCCATAGCCAATGAGGCCTGTGGGAAGATCACCCGCCGGCACCAGCATCACTTGCCCGCGACACCGGCCGCCCATGTTCATCCAGCCGATGGAGTTCACCAGCGTGCCGGAGCGGCCCACTCGCAGCTGCGAAGGCAGTCCAAACGCGATGAAGCCGTGCATCACTTCCCAAGGTGTGTTCTCGACCGTGTTGAGTGGCCTCCGCTTGTAGAGTTCCAGCGTCCGCTCGACCTGCTTCTTCAGGACCGCAAACTCGCGGGTCTGCGGGGGAGCGATGGCTGATGGTGGAGGCAGCGGCCTGCGCGACTCCGGGGCGGAAGGCGTTCGTTCCTCGACGACCTCGTTGCCGCCAGCGCGGTCGGTGACCGAGATGCGTGCCGGAAGCGAGGGCGGCACGCGGGATTCCGTGGAGGCCTCGTCGGTATCGGTTGCCGCAGTGCCTTCTGCTGCAGCCTGCTCTTGCTCTTCACCGCCCACGAGGGTGCGGGCAGAGTCGGCAACGCGGCCAGCCAAACCCTTGACTTCGTCCCAACTTCTCTGAGGCCACGTGAAGCCGGGCCCGACAGTTGTGTCTGGCGATGAGCTGCTGTTCTCAGTTGACTCTTGGCTGGCAGTGCCGCCAGCAACCGCATCTGGCTTGATCTCATTCGCGGCCGCTGGCGGAGGATCGGGCTGCGGGGCGGGAATAAAATCTCGCTGCGGTCGAGCCGCGGCCGTTTCAACGGGAGTTGACGAGCCCCGACCGAACCAGCCATCCATCATTCTTCGGGGGCCGGAGCGTGCCACCCGCAGTTCACCATACTGCGGAGTACCGTCCGGAGAGGTGCCCTGCCCTTTTCCAACCGCGGCTACGACAACGGCAACCAGCAAGAGAGCAAGGGCCTGTGCAAGGCGGCCAAGGCCAGGAGGAGGCGACTGAGGGCGTCCGTCTGCGGAGCGAAGAAGCATGGCGAAACTCAAATCGGTGCGAGGCGACGGCGAGAAAAACGGTGTCGCAGTCCGCCAGGCAGACCGACTTGGCCTGGCGACACCACGTCTGCTCGGTCTATCGGCCAACCGCTCGGATGAAACCGTGCGGGAACCCTCTCAAGACCGACTCTCTCGCTAGGCTGCCCCCTCCGAATAACCGGAAGAGTTTGCGCTTTTCGCAATCAGCGGTGAGGCTCCACCAAGACGCTTCTTGAGCGCTCGCCAAGACCTCGCCGGACCTGCAGTTCTGCCGCATCGGCGACGCAGTTCAACCCAACCGGCTTTAGAAGAATTGCCGGAAGGTTTCGGCCATCGTTGGGCTCGCTTTCTGAGCCTCAGGATCAGCGGCCCAGGCTCGCCAAGCGTTCACATCGTTTCCGAGGTCGCGGCCGCTGACCTCGCGGAGGGAGTCGACGGCACGGAACTGCACCGCCGGATCGGGGTCTTCCAGAGCGATGGCGAGCACGGCGATGGCAGACGCATCCCCTGTTTCCCCGAGCGCGCGGACAGCTCTGAGCCGCACGTCGATTTCGCTGTCGGTTTCCATGCAGGAGGCCAGCAGCGGCACCGCCTCCTTGCCGCGTCGTCCACAGACGTCGCAGGCTGTCATCCGCACCCGCTGGTCAGGGTCGCGGAGGCCTCCTTCACAGATCGCGTACGCCGCTGGCGTGTCAAAGTCTGCGGCGATCGCCAGGATCGAGCACCGCACACGAGGGTCGTGCTCGTCGAGCAGCGTTTGGATCAGGCTCTGGGAAAACGCGAGTTTGGCCGCGTTTCCCGATTCGATCGCTTCGGCTGCTTCTTTTTGCAAGGCAGCAATCCGCTGGTCTGCGGTAAAACCGTAGCGGGCGATCTGCTTTTCGGTTGCCTCTGAACTTCCCCAGGGTAGCCAGCCTGCGCACCCTGTGACACTTGCCAGCGAGACAGCCACCGCCATCACCTGCAGGCCTTTCGGTGTGATCCAGGTGGTCATGGGGTGCCGAAAATGTTCGAGAGGTGGCATCGTGCTCTGCCCTAGCGGTGCGAGGGGGACGATCGTGAACTACCGGCAAGTCGGTAGAGCGGACGCGGACACTACAGGCTCATCCCAGCTTCGACCAGCCCAATCCTCGCTCGCCGAGGTCGTGCCAGAGGGGGCCGGCAACGCGTTTGAAGGTGCACACACCGCATGCAGCCTGCTTGGAATCAACGTCGAGATCGAGGCCGTGTGAGCCGGTCTTGGGTGCTGTCCGTGTTGGTGGTGGCGTGCGCCAGCGTGCCGATGCTGACTGTTGCGGAAGCTGAGGATCTCACCGGGGCGGAAGTGCGGGTGACCTTTCGCCAACCCATCGGGGAAGCAGCCCAGGAGCAGATCAGCGAGGGACAGGTACTCGTTGAGGCTTTAGATGGAGGACTCCTGGTTGAAGAA
>JBMTLP010000558.1:0-2528 GCA_049433245.1 Pirellulales bacterium | reverse complement strand
GCCATGGACGTAGCGGGGGGGACTGAAGAGGTTGGCGGTGCCCCAGAGGAGCTTGATGCCGGTCCGCTGCTGGGCTGCGGCCAGGGCGTCAGCCACGCGGTCGAGGTTGGCGTTGGCCTCGGTCAGGCTCGCGCCCTCAGGGGCCACGTCCCGGTCGTGGAAGCAGTAGTAATCCACACCAAGTTTGGACATGAACTCGAACGCGACGTCGACGCGAGCGACGGCGTTGTCGGCACAGTCAGCGTTTCCTTCCCACGGGCGGAGCATCGTGCCAGGACCAAAGGGGTCGGCGCCGGTGCCGCGGAAGGCGTGCCAGTAAGCGACAGCGAAGCGGAGGTGGTCCCGCATGGGCTTGCCTTCAACGAGCGCGTCGGCGTCGTAGTGGCGGAAAGCAAGCAGGTTGGTCGAACTTGGACCTTCGTATCGGATCTTCTCAATGCCGGTAAACGCCTCTGCCATCGAAACTCACTCCTCGCCGAAATCGTGTGTTGAAAACTGCCATCACGTGACTGCCCGGCTGCGGCGCCGGAGGCCCTTAGGTATACCGCCGCCTGCGGAGTTTGTCGTGTCCGGGCTTGCCGGCCGCTTTTCCATGGTGCGGAGCAATGTGCGGCTCCTTCCGGCAAGGGTGACTCGCTCCCTATCGATTGGGATGCTGCAGCAGGATCACCCAGTCGTCGGCAGCCTGCGTCTGTTCTGGCGGCAAGCCGAGCGGCACCACGCCCCCACCTACGACCCATGGAGTCTGGCCGGGCTGTACGTCGCCTCCGATTTGTGGATTGAACCACCGCACCTCAAAACGCCCGGATGCGTGTTGAAGATCGAGTAGAGGACCGCGTTCGCGGCTGCCGATCGCGTGCGTGTAGATGAGATACACCTCGTTGGGCTTCGCAAAACAAAGCGTCTGGGGGTCGCCAGCCTGCACAACTGCGAGGGAGTCGGCCGGCTGCATCTCCCAGAACGGAATCGCATGGTCCCGAAAAAAGGAGAGGGCGTGCCGGCAGTAGTCCCAGCTCTGATCGCGGCTTCGCCAGTCTTCGCAGACCAGATCGTTTTCCTCGAACTGATACCCGAAGTAGTACTCGTTGCCAGCACCGCCTCCCATCAACGTGCCCCAGAGGGTGAGCTTTCGGACGTCATGCTGGGTGTGGGCGTAGTTGCCGAGGCGATCGTGGCCATCAAAGCCGCGGTAGCCCAGGTCTGGGCACTGGGCATGGGCTGCTGAGCCGGATTCGTCAAACGCCACCACCCACGGCTTTCCGGCCTTGGCCGACTCGTTCACCCATTTCACGGTCTGTTCGTGTGTCGTTTCCAACGAACTGTTTTGTAACGACACGCCTGTCAGGCGGCTCTGTGCTCCGAGCAGTGGGCGATAGACCTGATCTTGTTGATCGGGATAGGTGTGGATCACACGCAGGTGGTCGTAGGGGTCGAGTGAAGCGAGGCAGTCGAGCATCGCCTGCTGCTGCTCGGTGCTCTGAGAGTTCTCTTCGCCGAGGTTCCAGTTGAGTGCGAGGTTGTGGCCAAATCTTGCAATCATTTCCCGGCAGTAGAGGGTCCGTTCGGGACCGAGGTCACCTCCGTCGAGTGATTCGGGCACACTTTTCCGTTTGCCTCGCCGATCGTCGTCGTTTTCGGTTTCCTGGAGCTTGAAGTGGAGATACATGCCACGGCGGGTTCCGTGGTCGAAGACGATGCTCCATTGATCGAGCTTTGAGCAGTCGTAGTGCAGCTTGTCGTTTCGCTCCACGAAAGGCCACACGTTGTCACCGTCGCCGCCAGCGTTGTAGGTCAGGAAACTGAAGGCATTGCAACCTTTGCTCGCCAGGTAGTTGATCGCTCCGATGAGTCCCTTCCCCTTGCCGTCGTGCCAGGTTGGATCTCCTTCGTGCCAGTCAGCGACGTGGGGACTCCAGGTTTTTAAAGGCACGGTGTCGGGTTTGCCGGCCACCGTGTTGTCGAAATCGGCGTAGGCCAGCAGGGTTTCGGGTGCATCGGCGCCGGCCTTGAGGAAGTACTGGCCGCTCCCAGCAAAGCGGAGATACCGCTGCCCCACATACTGCAAGAAACCATGCGCACGGAGGTCGCGGCCGGTTGCTGTCGTAGCGGTTACGTCAAACGTGCCTTGCTGACCGTGGAAGGGTGGCAGCGGTGTGGCGGCGGCCGCGGTGTCGATGGCGACATCGGAACCTGCGTGGAACTGCACCGTGTAGGTCCAGGTGCCCGTCATCGTTGGCACGAACAGCGTTCGCCAGACGGAGCCGCAGGTCGCACTGCTCTGGGCTGCATCGCCATCGGCGGCGAAGAATCCGGGGACTGTCAACGAGGTGCCGCTTTCGGGATGCTCGAAGATCATAGTCAGGCGATAGTCGGTGAACGGATTGGGGGTCGAGTCAGTTTCGCTGGCGAAGGGCCCGGCAAGATCGAGGGTGATGGTGTGCCACAGCTGGCGTGCACCACGAACCTCCACCCTGCCGTCACCATCGGCAGAACTGCGGAGTTCTTCCGCGACCGCATGGGCTCGAGGG
>JBMTLP010000557.1:0-2535 GCA_049433245.1 Pirellulales bacterium | reverse complement strand
TGCGGGCAGCCGACTTCCTCGTGCGTGCACAGATGCCGGCACCTCAGCCAGCCTGGGCGCAGCAATACAACGCCGCACTTCAGCCAATTTGGGCCCGTAAGTTTGAGCCCCCCGCCATCACCGGCGGTGAGTCGCAGGGTGTGATCGCCACGCTGCTTGAAGTGTTCCGTCACACAGGCGAGCCGAAATACCTGGAACCGATACCGCGGGCCTTGGCCTACCTTGAAGCCTCCACGCTACCCACTGGTCAACTCGCCCGCTACTACGAACTGCAGACCAACACGCCGCTCTACTTCACGCGTGACTATCAACTGACCGACGACGACAGTGACCTCCCCACGCACTACAGCTTTGTGGTCCCATCGCGTGTGGCGTCGCTGAAGCGCGAGTACGAACGGCTGCTGCAACTTTCCCCCGACGAACGGCGGGCCTCACTCGCACCGCCCAAGCCCCGCCGCGTCTCGGAGACGCAAGCCCGCAAGATCATCGACGCCCAGGATGCTCGAGGTGCCTGGATCACGTCCGAGGGCCTTCGCTACCACGACCACGCGGGCCCGGTGATCGACATGAAGGAGACCGTGGCCAACCTCCGCACGCTCGCCGACTTCCTCGACACGGTAGCACGCTAGCGAACAGGCACTCTTCGGCCACAGCGCAGCCCACACCCCACGTCTCCAGGGGGTATGCTCCTCTCTCGCCATCCCGGAACATGTCACCAACCTAACCCTCACCATGGGAGGAGCTTCGATGACATTCTTCAATCGCACCGCCGCATGCTGGCTGCTGGCACTCACGCACCTGGTAGGCAGTTGGTTCGCAAGCCACACCGCGCACGCCGCCCCGGCATCCGGCAGCCGTCCCAACGTGCTGTTTCTGTTTGCGGATGACTTCACTTACGAAGCGATCCGGGCCTTCGGCCACACCGATATCGACACGCCCCACCTCGATCGACTGGTCGCCCGCGGCACCACCTTCAGCCACGCCTACAACATGGGCTCCTGGAGCGGAGCTGTGTGCGTAGCAAGTCGCACGATGCTCATCACCGGCCGCAGCGTGTGGGATGCCAACCGGATCTATAACACCACCGACGCAGAACGTGACGCTGGCGTGCTCTGGCCGCAGTTGCTCAGCAAAGCCGGCTACCGAACCTACATGACCGGGAAGTGGCACCTTCGCACCGATGCCGAGAAGTGTTTCGATGTGGCACGGCATGTGCGGCCGGGGATGCCCAAAGACACGCCCTCGGCCTACGCTCGGCCACCAGCGGAAGGGGCCGATCCCTGGAGCCCCAGCGACCGTTCGCTCGGCGGCTTCTGGGAGGGGGGCGCGCACTGGAGCGAGGTGACGGCCAATGACTGCATCGACTTCCTCGGCGACTCCGCCGAGTACGATCAGCCCGCCTTCTTCTATGTCGCCTTCAATGCTCCGCACGACCCTCGCCAATCACCGCAGGAGTTTCTCGATCGCTACCCGCTGGAGCGCATCAAACTGCCCGAGCCTTTTCTGCCTGAGTATCCGTATGCCGAAGCGATCGGGGCGGGCCACGGTCTCCGCGATGAGAAACTGGCCCCCTTCCCTCGCACCGAACGCGCGGTGAAGGTGCATCGACGCGAGTATTACGCCCTGATCACGCACCTCGACGAACAGATTGGCCGCATCATCGACGCGCTCGATGCTTCTGGCGAAGCCGAGAACACCTGGATCTTCTTCACCGCCGACCACGGGCTCGCCGTCGGCCACCATGGCCTGCTCGGAAAGCAAAACTCGTATGACCACAGCACCCGCGTACCGTTCATTGTGGCCGGACCGGGCGTGAAGGCGGGGGTCACCGACGCCACGCCGATCTACCTCCAAGACGTGATGGCCACCACGCTCGATCTGGCTGATGCCGAGAAGCCCGAGCACGTGTTCTATAAGAGCCTGCTCCCGCGGCTTGCCGAAGAGAGCACGCCTCCACCCTACGAATCTATCTACGGCAGCTACCTCGATCGGCAGCGTTCGATCACGCACGACGGCTGGAAGTTGATCGTATACCCGCAGGCCAACGCCGCGCGGCTCTACCACCTCGCCGAGGATCCGGGCGAAACAGTCGATCTGGCTGGCAACCCGCAACACGCCGCGCAGTTAAGCACCCTCTTTGATCGGCTGGTCCGACTGCAGCGCGACCTCGGTGATACGGTCGACCTCGCAGCACGCCGGCCCTGATCGAGCGACATTTCCGGCAGGCAGGCCGACGCCAGCCTATTTCTTGACGATACCTCGCTCACGACGCCCTCCCCCGAGCAGCCCATCGTTCGGTAAGATCGCGACGGCTCGGATCGGTGAGTTCACCGCAGACACAGCGACGGGGTACCAAAATGAAGTGTGTCAGAACGTATCTCTTTCTCGTGGCTGCACTGACGGTTGGCTCCTGTCCCGCAGTTGCGCAGCAGTCGCTGCTTGAGCGGCTTGAGCATGCGTCACCTCAACAGGTCCAGAAACTGCTCGAACGGTTTCCCCAAGCCGATGCCAACCAAGACGGCACGCTTACCCGCA
>JBMTLP010000556.1:0-2537 GCA_049433245.1 Pirellulales bacterium | reverse complement strand
GTGGCCGGAGCCGTCAACGGCCTGGAGGGTATGCCGTCGCTGGCTGAGGTGGTGCCAAATCTTGACGACATGGCATGTCGCATGGCAGACGGATCGGTGGCCAAGGTGGGCAGTGGTATGGCCTTGATGTGCACCAACAACCCAGAGTGGGTTCAGTGGGAAATCGAACGCGGAAAGTTGGCGATCGACAGCGGAGCCGACGTGGTGCTGGTCGACACGCCGATGAGCAGCAGTTTCGTGAGTGGGTTTCTCAAGGCAGGCTGGTGCGATCATTGCGTGGAGGCCTTTGAACAGCATCTTGCAGATCGCTTTTCTGCCGAACAGCTTCGCGAGCGGTTCTCGCTCGAGCGATTCGATCGCGATCGCGTGGTAGCGAGGCTCGCGTTACTGCAGGTGGTGCGACCAATGCAGGACAGCCCGCATGTGCGCGATGACCCGGATGCGCGGCTGTTTCAGCAGTTCATCATCTCGCAAGAGGAGGCCAGCTTTGTCACCCGGAAAGCGCTTTTCGACGCGTTGCGGAAGCATGCGGCGCACACCGGGCGAAGCGTGGCCTTCACAACCAACGCGGCCGATCTCGGTTCGCAGAATCCGGGGGGGCATTGGATCCGCGGGATCATGTTCGCCGACCTTGTCGATTTCTTCGCCTACGAACTCACGGTCGATCCACTGGGCCTCACGGGCAGGCCACTGACCGAACTTCCACGGGGGAAATGGGTGGCGTTTCATCGCTTAGCGACCGCGATTCATGGCCGAGCGTCGCCCGCTGTGATCCACGCCGGCAACATGGGGGAGTTGCTCCAGGACGCCATGTCGAAGGGGCGGAACCTCAACGGGTGGATGGAGACGCTTGCTGCTGAAGCGACCGCTGCCGGTGGCAGCTTTGTGGTTTATCAGATCGGGGTACCGATCGCCGAAACGCTGCTGCGGTTGCGATGCTGGGATGGAGCCGCCCGCCACAACCGTTTCGTGCTGGAGCAGCGGAACCTTTTTGAAGATCTGCAGCGATCTGGTGCCGACCTCGCCCTGCTGTTTCTCTTCAATGAGCGAGGTCGCACGATTCCGGCGGTGTTCCCGTCGTACCTTGGCTTCGCACAGGGGCTCACGGAAACGCATCGTGCGTTTGACGTGGTGTTTGGTGGTGATGGCCACTACGTCGAGGACCGACTCACGGCCGCCGAACTCCGGGAGTATTCCACGCTGATCGTGCCGTCTCCCGTAGACCCGACCGAGAACCAGCGGCAGGTGGTGCAGCACTTTGTTGAAGATGGGGGTACCGTCGTCTGCCAGGAACCTGACCGACTCGGCCTTTCCGCTCAGGCAGACCAGGAAGCCGGTCCCGTGGGCGCTTGGTGGACGCGTCGCTGGTCGCTGGGGAAGGGACGGGTGGTTGTCTTGGCGGGTGAACTCACCGTCACCGAGTCGGGCGACCTCGGGACACGGTTTCTTCGAGAATACTCGGACGAGCTTCGACAAGAGATCGCCATCATGGCAGCTGAGTTGGGTGCTCAGCCGCTGCTCGACATGCCGCAGAATGACACCCCGCGAGGGAGTGTGGCTGTGTTTCCGTGGGTGCTGCCTGATGAGCGGATGGTGTTTCACCTCATCAACTACGATGTGGATGACAAAGGTTTTGTGCAGCCAACACCGCCGGTGGCGGTGCGGCTCCCGCAGTTGCCGTGGCTGGGAAACGCCCCCCACGTGACGCTCTCGCAGCGTGACCAGGCCAGCCAGGTGCTGGAGGTGCTGGTGCACGACGAGGGCTGCAGCGTTGTGGTGCCACCGTTTCGGTCAGCGGTGGCAATCGAAGTACGCCCACACGAGATGCCCTGACTCAAAAGCCCGACGCCTCGCTTCGTTGAGGAGGAGCAGCGTACCTGTGAGGTTGAAATGCGAAGAAAAACTCCATTGGAAATGTGTGGTCGGCGGGTGTTTTTTCGTGAGGGAGCGCTCGTGCTGACGGCGACAGCGCTCACTGCGAAACACCTGCTGGCAAGCGGTGACGGCCCGCGGGTTCGCGTGGGTCTCTTGACCGATCTCCACTACGCTGCCAAGCCTGCGGCTGGCTCGCGGCACTACCGCGAAACGCTCGCGAAGTTGGCGGAGGCAGCGGCGCAGTTTGATCGCGACGCTCCTGCGTTTGTGGTGGAACTTGGTGACTTGATCGACGCGGCGGAAACTGTCGATGAAGAAATGCGGTATCTCACCACGATCAACGGCGCGTTCCAGAAGATCAGCGCGGACCGGCACTACTTTTTGGGAAACCACTGTGTTGATACGCTCACCAACGCGGAGTTTCTTGGGGCGGTTGGGCAGCGGGCGGCGTACTATTCCTTCGATCGCGGGGGTGTGCATTTCGTCGTGCTCGACGCCTGCTTTCGCAGCGATGGCGAGCCCTACGGACGGAAGAACTTCGAGTGGACCGACGCCAACATTCCGTCAGCGGAGTTGGAGTGGCTTGCGACAGATCTCGCCGGTACCACCAAGCCTGTTGTGGTCTTCGCACACCAACGGCTCGACGTCACCACCCATCACAG
>JBMTLP010000555.1:0-2538 GCA_049433245.1 Pirellulales bacterium | reverse complement strand
AGTGAGATGGCGAGCTGGTCGATCATTCCCTGCACGGTGTCGAAGGCCCACTCGCCGTCGGCGTTTCGCAGGGTGTCGAGCAGGCTTGTGAGCTGGCTCGTGAAGTCGTCGCCGAAGAGGCTTGCGATGTCTTGGCCGACCACAGGCAGCTCCAGGCTACGGCCGAGTTCAGGCACCCAGCGGCCGAGGTCGGAGAGCACCACGCCGAGGTCGCTGGCGGTGATCTCGGCGAGGTCCGTAAAGTCGAAGGCGGTACCGCCGGGGAGAGTGAGGCTGGGGAAGTCGATGGCGAGTGAGGTGCTGTCGAGGATGTCGGCGGCGGTGATCACCAGTTCGTGCGCGGAGCCGAGGGCCTGGTCAAATCCGGCCAGGTCGAGGGTGTAGGGGATGGTGACGTCGAGGCCAGTGCCAGATGAGGCGAGGCTGACACCGGCGGCCCAGTCGGCAGCAGAGGCGGCGGAGAGTTCGCCGAGGGTCCACCAGCCGGCAGCCGGCTCAACGAGGTCGAACGTCACGCCGATATCGAGATCAACCTCCACGTCAGCCGGGCCGAGCCGTAGCACGCCGAAGCTGGCTTCGATGTCTTCAAGGGCGTCGGCAGCGGTGTGACTGGCTGCGCCGAAGGCCCGCAGGTCATCAAACTTCACCAAGATCATCTGCTCAGCAGCGAGCCCGCTGGCGAGATCAATGCCGAATGCGACGGTGCCAGAGAAGCCGGCGGTCATCTCGACTTCGATCGCGCCAAGGTCGAGGCCTTGATCGCTGAGGGAGCCGATGCTGCCGCCCTGGCCGAGGTCGAGGGCGTAGGAGGGGAGCAGGGTGCCGCCGTCGAGGGCCACACTGAACCAGAGCCTGCTGTCGGCCCCGATCGTTTCCAACTGGGCGGTGACAGTGGCGGCGGCGAGGGCTGGGTCGGCGGTCGACGCGTCGGCGAAGGCCTGTTTGATGTCGCCGACGGTGGTGGCTCCGGCCGTGGCCAGGCTGCCGAGGCGGCCGGTCAGCGAGCTGGCGAGCTGGTCGCCGAGTGGCATCAGCGTGCCGATCGGCTGGGCGAGGGCGGCGGCTTCGCTGGAGAGAATGCCGGTGGCCTGGATCTCAGTGAGTCGCGAGGTGAAGGAGCTGATGCCCTGGTAGAGGGCGGCGGCCTGTCGTGAGGAGACAACCGTGCTGTCGGCGGCCACGGAGAGCGAGAGCACCAGCCGCTGCTCGAGGGCTTCACCGCGGGGGGCGAGGCGTTCTTGTTGCTGCCTGAGCCGACGGCGACGACGGTGGCGAGCGAGGGCGTCGCGATGCGACGCAGGGCGACGGTGGGCCATGGTGTGTACTCCAGAAACGCGTTTCACCGACCGCGCAGTGACAACCTCCCCGCTGCGGTGAATCCGTGGATACTGGGTATCCCCCTTGCCCCGCGCCATGGTCGGCTGAGAGTGCGAGGCCGTCAAGGTAATCCATGGCCCTTGGCTGGTAGAACCGGAGTATTTGAAGGAAACCGAGGGGACCTTTCGCGATCGCGAGCTGCTGCTCGAGGCGGTCGGGGGAAGACGTCGATCCCAGAGACAGCTTTCTGGGCGGGGGGCTGTGCCCGTGAGGCGGGTGAGGCGGGAGCACGCGGTTCACGAGCCGCTCGTCAGCTTGGTAATCGTTGCGGAAGTGCCATTGGCCGGCCTATTAGTAGCGCGGCACTAGGAACCCGACACTGCACGCGATCTCCGCCACACCACTCAGATCGACCAGTTCAAGATGCCACGGCGGATAATCCGGCAGAGCTCCGTGCGTAGCAGCCCGAGGTCGCGTGTCCATTGGACAATCAGGGGCTCGTTGGACCATATTTGACGGAATCGCCAGGAGGATTCGGTGCGTCTCTGAACGGCAGGCTCTGCTCAGAAGTCGAGCACTGCCAGCAACTTACGTTCCAAGATCGCCCTAAACTCCGCCTTTCGCCCCCGTAGCTCAGTGGATAGAGCGACGGTTTCCTAAACCGTAGGTCACAGGTTCGAGCCCTGTCGGGGGTACTGAGTGTTCGCGTCCTGCACGACTTCACGCGACATGTCGCGGGCACCGTGTCGCGTTGATGGCGTCTGACGGACGTTGATCGTTCCGGATTGGTGCCGGAACTTTCTTTCCTGATCCGGTAACCGCCGCCCCGTCCTCCGGCTGGCGTTGCCAATCCACGTGTTGCTCACGCCATCGCCACGACTGATGTCCCACACGCTCGTGCCCGAGCAACTCTCCGCGTGGCGACTGCAGCTGCCGATCCTGCGGGCCGCGATCGCCGAGGTCGTGCCCCGCCTGGCGGCCGACGCCGCTGCCCCCGCCCCCTGGCTCCACCTCGAGTTCGACATCCCGCGGCTCGGCCGGCGGGTGGATGCCGTGCTCGTCACGTCCACGGCTGTCCTGCCGATTGAGTTCAAGGTGGGGGCGAAGAAGTTCAACCAGCTCGACTATGAACAGGCACGGGGCTACGGCCGCGATCATGAGTTTGGCATGAGCACGTCACGCCACGGCTGCGGCAAACGTGGTGTAAAGATCAGCTGGGAG
>JBMTLP010000554.1:0-2539 GCA_049433245.1 Pirellulales bacterium | reverse complement strand
CCGCCGGGGGAAGCTCATCGAGCACCACGAGCCCATCGACGAGCGACGTCGGCAGGGGCAGCGGCACCGAGCCACGCGCGGGATCGCGACCAGAGGCCGGCCCCAGCAGCACGGCCTTCTCCATGGCGGCTGTGATCTCCGCGGCTGCAGCCGCAGCGGCTTCCGGGCGATCACCCCGGTAGAGATGCCCCGCATGCACGCCCACCACGCCTTCGCGGCGGAGCGGCGGCCCCTGCTCAACGGCCAGGCTGCGGGTGGGGGCATACCGCACCCGGCACACGTCCCGCAGCCGCGGCCGCGCATCGGTCACGGTTTCACGATCAGCGACGTCGGCGTTGCCCGCAGCCACGTTGCTTCCCACTGGCAACAGCTCAAACGGCACATACCACAGCAGCCCATCGGGCACGATCACCAGCTCCTCGATGTCGCGGCTGAGGTCGACACGGGCATTCGCAAACAGCACCCGCTCCAACCGGCTCGCGGCATCTTGCCATGACGACTCCGCCAAGCGGTCGGTGCCCACCACGTTGTTGAAGTCGTACACCGCCATACCCCGCATCAGGTCGGTGGCCGCTGCCGAGAGCCCTACGAGATCGGTGACCTGCCAGGTGGTGAGCCGCTCGTGGCTTTCGAGGGAGCCTGCGAGGCCACCGGGTGTGCGGTGGAAGGAGAGCACGAGTGTGCCTGGGGTGAGCCGCTCGCGAATCTCTGGAACGGTGTAGATCGGTGGAAAGGCCAGCGGCGTGTCGTCGCGGCCTGCGGCAATCGTGGCAATCGCCTGCGCCTGCTGCTGTGAGAGTTGGGCATACATCTGCCAGTCGGCTGTGTTTCCCGGAAGCGACTCGGTGTCACCCGCGGCTGGCCCAGCCACACCGCCGAGGGCTGCGGAGAGCGGAGCCCGCGCTTGCACGGTTTCGTCAAGCAAGCGAGCGAGGTCTGGGGCACGAGCCAACAGCGCCGCGCGACGAGGGGCATCATCGGCAGGCAAAATGGCCGGGTCGAGTTCGAGCAGGCGGCGAATCGCCAGCTGACGCCCACCCAAAAACTGCGTGGAGAGCCACCGCGACCGCTTCCCTGCTTCAGAAGCTTCGAGAGCCTCATCGTCGCTTCGCCTGGCGGCCACCGTAAACCAGGTCGCGAACGCGTTGGGCTTGGGCGTAGCGAGAAAGGCAAGCGTGCCGAGCGGATCGGTGGCATAGTCGGCCGCCTTCGGGTCGGCGAGCAACTTCTCGAAGAGGAGGTCTGCCTGGCGATCCGAAAGGAGGCTCGATCCTTCGCCGATGATCCCCATCGTGCGGCTGATCTGCAGCAGCCGTGGCGTGTGCGGACGCACGAGGTCGATCGCTCGCCGCAGTTCGGTGTCGCCGCGGGATACGCGTCCGTCGGCATATGCGGCGAGGGCCTCGGTGTACGCTGCTTGCGCACCAACGTAGCCATTGCCGAGATCGCCTCGTAGCACCCGTGGATCGATGTCACGCAGCGATGCGAGTGCCCGCCGCGTGTCGCCACCGATCGCGTACATCTCTCCCTGCATGACCAGGAGCCTCGCCTGCAAGGCGGGGAGCGTGCGGCTGGCCCACTCGATCGCCAGTGGAATTCCGGCCGGCACACCTTGGCCACCGGACGCGAGATGCGCGGTGACCGCCCAGCGAAACGCCTCTTCCAGACAGCGAATGTCTTGAAACTGCGTCGCCGCGAGGGTCGCTTCACTGAAGAAAGCTGCGGCAGAGGCGGCGTCGTTACTGTCGAGTGCAATCCGCCCAAGGACGAGCAGCCCCCATGCGGTGAGCGGATGGTCGTATTGATTGTCGGCCAGAAGTCCACGCTTGAGGATCGGCACGGCCTGGTCGACGCGACCCTGAGACCAGTTCGCGATGCCAAGGGCCGTATCGATCCACGACTGCGAATAGTGGTTGGGAGGAGCAGGCCTCGCGGAGAGCGAACGCTTGACCTGCTCCAGCACGGGCCCCACATCAGAGAGATCACCGAGAATCGAATGCCGCCGGTAGAGCGCGATCACCGTCGACTTCATGATCTCCTGGGGCCTGATCGGATAGTCGACCGGCGCCGAGAGCACGCCCCCCTTCTCAAGCACCTCCTTGGCATCAGCCGTGCCCTGGCGGATCGTGGCCGTCGAGGGAAACTGCGCTGCCGGAATGTTGCGGTTGCTCTGAGCCCAGGGCGTGTCGAGCGGTCGCGGCATCGGCTTGAGCGGCTGCCCGGCAAACCGCACCGACAGCAGCCACTCGCCATGCTCCGCGGAGAGCATCAACGCCTCGTCGTAAGCGGCCACGGCTTCGGTGTAGCGACCAAGCTCATAGAGGCATTCGCCGAGGAGCGCCGAGGTGGCGATCGAATCGATCCAGCGTTGCGACCCGATCCGGATCCCTCCGCGGTTTTCCTTCGCAGCCACGTCGAGGCCCGTCGACACGTTGCCTTCAGCGAGCGCCGCGAGCACCACGTCGTAACCCTGGCGGGGCACCCGCGTGCCACCGTTGAGCGTGCCGAGCCCCGGAGGCAGCACAGGCTGAGCGACCGC
>JBMTLP010000553.1:0-2539 GCA_049433245.1 Pirellulales bacterium | reverse complement strand
TGCTGCGGCAGCCCGATGTGCAGTTTGTGGCTGTGGCGGAGGTGCGGGCCGATCGACGTGCAGCGGTCAAGGCGATGGGAGAGAAGGCTCACGGCGCCGGCGTCGCGACCTACCGCGACTTTCGTGAACTGCTCGACCGACCAGACATCGACACCGTACTGATCGCGACCGGCGACCGGTGGCATGCACCCGCCTCCATGCTGGCAGCTCGTGCGGGGAAGGATGTGTACTCCGAAAAACCGTGCGCGATCAGCATTGATCTCACCAAGCGGCTCGCCGACACGATGCGAGCCACCGGCCGCATCTTTCAGGCGGGTACCCAACGCCGCAATGTGCCCAACTTTCGCGGAGCGGCCGAACTCGCCTGGAGTGGAAAACTGGGGCGAATCCACACCGTGCACGCGTCCATCTACGAGCTTGTCGACCGCCACGACTGGCTGCCGGCCCAAGCAGAGCCAGACAAAGACGTGGTGGACTGGGACATGTGGTTGGGCCCTGCTCCGTGGCGACCGTTCAACCAGGCCTACGTCGATGGCGGGTGGCGTGGCTTCCACGACTTCGACTCCGGCGCGAAGCTCCTCGACTGGGGTGCCCACACGGCTGACCTCTGCCAGTGGGCCTTGCGAGCCGATGGCACGATGCCCGTTACCTACGAGCCTCTCGACGTCGAAGGGGACAATGTAATCGAGTGCACCTACGCCACGGGCGTGAAGCTCATCATGAGACGGGCGGGATGGATGGGGCTTGGCACCTGCCCCGTACGGTATGAGGGGAATGAGGGTTGGGTGGAAACCGGCGACAGCGGCCGCACCGCAGTCTCGGATGAGCGGCTGCGTGCCGCGCTGCCAGCGATTCCCGAGGAACCCGGTACCTCACCCAAGTGGCACGTTCGCGACTTCTTCAACTGCGTCAAAACGCGCGAGCAGCCTGCCTGCAATCCCGATGTGATGGCCAGCAGCCACGTGCTCTGCCATGCCGCAGCCATCGCCTGGATGCTGCAACGCAAACTCACCTTTGATCCAGCCACGCTTTCCTTCGTGAACGACGACGCCGCCAATCATCTACGTTCGCGGGCGACCCGTGAGCCCTGGCTTGTCTGAAGAGAATCCATCCATGAAATGCCATTCATCCCGATTTCTGTTGATCTGTGGCTGCCTGCTGCTCGCACCCCAAGACCTGCTGCTCGCCCGTGCGCAATCACCCGTGCAAGTCACCCAGGCTGACACCGCCGCCGCGATTGCCACGCTGCAGTCCGATGCCCCTCTCTACGACCGGGCCATGGCCTGCCGAAGCCTCGCGATCGCCGGGGATGCGGGGGCGATCGAAGCCCTCGCCGCCGAACTCGATTCCGTCGAACTCGCCGCCTACGCCCGGCAGGCACTCGAGGAAATAGCGGACGCTGCCGCCACCGACGCCTTGCTCGACGCACTCGGTCGCGTATCGGGATCTGCTCGCGCAGGCATTCTCGCTTCGCTTGGCCGCCGCGCCGACAGCCGGGCGGTTCCCACCATGGCACGGCTCATGGACGACGAGGATGACGAGGTCGCCGTTGCCGCCATGATGGGCCTGGCTTCCCTCGCCACGGACGACGCGATGCAGGCCCTCATCAATCAAGCTCAGGGCGGAGCGACACGTCCCTCTTCGCTGGCCGCAGCGCTGCTGCTTGCCGCCACCCGCCGCGGCGGCGAGCCAGACGATGCCTTCGCCAACGCTGCCCTCGCCCACATCGACGGCCTCATGGATCAGGTCGCCGACGGCCCGTCGGAGAGCGTCCGGGCAGAGTTGCGAGCTACGGCGGATGCCGCGAACTACCACCTCATCCTGCGGCGTGCCGACGATGCCCCGGCGCGGTTGGCAGCACTCCTCGCCAACGATCGCCGTGATGCCTTCCGTCTTGGCGTGCAGGCAGCCCGCGGTGTGAGCGACCTCGGCGCACCTGCCCTGCTCGAGGCCTTTCCCGCCGGGAACCCGCAGCGGCAGCTTGCGATGCTGGCCGCGCTTTCCGACAGCCAAGCCCCCGAGGCGCTCCCCGTCGTGCTCGCTGCGTCGCACTCCCCCGACGCAGACCTGCGACGGTGCGCCATCGAATGCCTCGGCGACTGGTCGCAAGGCGAGAGCGTGTCGCGGCTGCTTGAAGCTCTTGCAGACACCGACGCAGACCTCGTCGACGCGGCCTCTTCCTCTCTGGCGAAGCTTGATGCAACGGCCGTCGATGAGGCTCTTCTCGTGCGGCTTTCGGCCGACAGCGCCGTGATCCGCGAGGCCGCCGCGACACTGGTCGGAACCCGCGGTATTGCCGCCGCTGAGGACCGACTGTTTGCGCTAACGACTGACGACAACGCCGCCGTCGCTCAAGCCGCCGTTCGCGCCCTCGGGGCGGTGGTCAGCGACAGCCGCACGGGTGACCTCGTCGGGCTCCTCGCCACTGGCAACATCGATCACGCTGCCTTCCGCGACGCCGTGACCGCCGCCGGGCAAAGGCTGTCGCGTGACACCACTGTGAAGGAGATCGCCAAGGCCTTCGCGGGAGCCGATACCC
>JBMTLP010000552.1:0-2545 GCA_049433245.1 Pirellulales bacterium | reverse complement strand
CTGACCGTGTCGCGGTTCTGTGCCCGTGAGCGGGTGTCAGTGCCGACGTTCGGGTACTGGCGGCGGAAGTGCGCTGGCGGAGATGCGTCGCCGCAGGCGGCCCTGGCGGCGTTCAAGTCGGTTGAAGTCATTGGCGGTCGGTCGGTCACGCTCCGCTTCGCGGCCGGGGCGGTGCTCGAGATCCCCGAGGATCGGCCGGACCTTGTGCGCATCGCGATCGAGGCTGTGGCAGGGATAGCGCAGCCATGCTGAGCATTGCGCCACCGCCGACGATCTATCTACACTCCGGCGCCACCGACATGCGGAAGAGCTTCGATGGACTTTCGGGGATCATCCGTGGCTCGTTCGGTGGCGATCCAGCCGACGGCAGCCTGTTCCTGTTCGTCAACAAGCGGCGCGACCGCATCAAGGCGCTGTGGTGGGATGGCGACGGGTACGTGCTCTGGTACAAGCGGCTCGAGGAGGGCACGTTCGAGACGGTGCCATCTCGTGCCGGTGAAGAGCGGGTGCGGATCGACCCAACGCAACTGGCGATGATCCTGGGCGGCGTGCGATTGGCAACGGCGCGGAGGCGCAAGCGATACCAGCGCACCCTCACCTGAAAAAATCTCTAGCCTGCCAAAATGGCGCTTGCGCCCTGGGAAGAAGGTGTTTATGTTGCGGGCATGACGAAGGAACTGGCGCTTCCGAATGATCTCGCCGCGTGCCACGCGATCATTCGCGATCAGGCGGAACGGATCGCAAAGCTGCAGGCCGAGCGTGACGCGGCCCTGCAGCTGGCCTTCCGCAAGAAGATCGAGCGATACCTTCCCGACCCGAAGCAGTTCGTGCTCGACTTCGGCGACTCGCCGGAGGTCGTCGATGCGGCCGAGGGAATCGCGGACGCGGCACTGGAGACGGTCGCGGGCTACGAGCGGCGGAAGCAGGCCGCTGAAAAGGCCCGCAGCGAGCAGCTCCCGGCCCACCTGCCGCGGTACGAAGTGAAGCTGGACGTGCCCGAGGACCAAAAGACCTGTGCGACGCACGGCGAGCGGCAGGTGATCGGCTACGACTGGCAGGAGACGCTCGAAGTCGTACCGCCCAAGCTCGTGGTACGGCGGACCGGCATCCCCAAGCTCGCCTGCCCGAAGGCTCCAGATTGTGGAGTAGTCGAGGCGCCTCGCCCCGCAGGCTTGGTCGAGGGCAACCGATACGCCACAAGCGTGGCGGCCGAGATCATGGTCGCGAAGTATGCCTACCATGTGCCTGTCTATCGCCAGCAAGACTTGTTCGCGTCCTGCGGCTGGACGCCAGCCCGCAGCACACTTCTGAACGTTCTGGAAGCGGCCGCCCGTCTGATCCGACCCTTGGTCGCGCACCTCCGGGAGGTGGTGCGGGCGGGACCGATCATCGGCACCGATGACACGACGGTGACGCTCGTCGTCAAAGACTCCCCGCCGCCCCTCGATCCAGATGACCCGAAAGCGGCTCGTGCCCGCGAGGTGATCGCCGCTGCGCAGGCGGAGCAACGCGGCAGCATCACGGCACGGATGTGGGTGTATCGCAGCATCACGGCGCCGATCAACGTGTTCGACTTCACGGTCAGCCGCCATCGGGACGGTCCGGATCTATTCCTGGACGGCTTCGCGGGCAGCCTCATGGCCGACTGCTACTCAGGCTACGAGGCCGTGCGCACCAAGAGTGACGGGAGGATCGTCCGCGCGGCCTGCGTGGCCCACGCGCGGCGGAAAGTCTTTGACTCACGGGCCAACCATCCGGTGCATGCGGCCATGCTCTTGGAGATGTTTCAGGCGCTCTACGACATCGAGGACCGGGCGAAGGCGTTCCCTCCGGCAGAGCGGCAGCAACTCCGTCATGTCGAGGCCCGGCCGATCTGGGCGCGGATCAGCGATTATCTGGCAAGTGATTCAATCTCAAACGTGATGCCGAAGGAGCCCTTCGGGCAGGCGATCACATACCTGCGCAACCAGTTCGATCATCTGATCGTCTATCTCGACGACGGCCTCTTGCCGATCGACAACAACGAAACCGAACAGCTGATGAAACAGGTAGCCTTGGGCCGAAAAAATTGGATGTTCATCGGCAGCGTCGCGGCGGGCTACCGCGCCGCGGATCTCATGTCGCTCGTGAGCAGTGCCGCGCGGAACGACCTCGATGCCTTCCTGTACGTCAAGGACGTGCTCGACCGGCTGCTAGCCGGAGAGACGGACTACGACGCACTGCGGCCCGACGTGTGGAAGCAGTCGCACCCGGAAGCGATCCGGATCTATCGCCAAGAAGAGCGACGATCTCGGGCCGACGCCAAGTTGGTCAAGCGAGCACGGCGACGCATCGCCCGCAGCGGCTGACCAGCCCCTGATCGCCACCACCCGCTCCGCGGAGACCATGGCGGTGCTTCATGTCGAATGGATCAGGTTTTTCCAAAGCAGGCCATTACTCGCTCGTTTCCTCGCCAATTTCAAGAACAACACGAAATCCATTTCCTGCCGCACGCACCACTGGGTCCTGACAAAACCGCATCGTGGATCGGCAGAAATGTGCGGAA
>JBMTLP010000551.1:0-2554 GCA_049433245.1 Pirellulales bacterium | reverse complement strand
CGCCAGATACAGTAGGATTGATGCTAGGGCCCGAAAAATTCGAAGACAGGTCGGCCCGACAAAGCAGTGACGGGGGCGGCGGCTCGCCAGGATTGCCCTTTTCCGCTGAATTGACACTTCCCCCCAACGAACCCTAGATTCACGGCGTCCGAGGGCGGTGTGCTGCCTTGTGTGCGGGCAGGGTTCGTGAGGCGCGTCGTTGGGTGGCGTGACCGCGTGTATTTGTTGATGGATTGAAGCCCTCTTCATCAACGTGTCTTCCAGAGAAGTTGGCGGCTGGCCTGTCGAAGCCGCGTGTGGCATGAGTTCTACAAATGCCAGTCCGCCGTCAGCGTCTGCTGCGGCCTCTGTTGTGCAGGTGCCCATCGACCTGCGTCGCCTTGCTGACCGACTGGGGCTTCCCGAGTCTGGTGTGGAGGCGGTCATTGCCCTGCTCGACGCGGGCAACACCGTGCCGTTCATTTCTCGATACCGTCGTGATCAAACGGGCGGGCTCGACGAACTGGCGGTGCGACGGATCGCCCAAGAAATCACCAGGGCACGCCAACTTGCCGACCGCAAGCAGACCGTGCTGAGGTCGATCGAGAACCAGGGAAAGCTCACGGCTGAGCTGACAGCAGGCGTGCTCGCCGCTCAGACCGGCAAGGAGTTGGAAGACATCTACCTCCCGTTCAAGCCCAAGAAGCTGTCTCTTGCTGAAATCGCGAGGCAGCGGCGACTCGAGCCGCTCGCCCGGGAAATCCTGGCAGCGGCGCCGTCCGCTCTGGATCTCGACCGCAGGGCAGCTGATTTCGTCGATGCTGACGGCCAGGTGGCAACGGCCGCCGATGCCTTACTCGGCGTGGGACACATTATCGCCGATGAGGTCGCGGCCCGGGCAGAAGTGCGGCAGCGGCTGCGGACAATCCTGGAGAAGAGTGGGCAGCTTCGCAGCCAACGGCTGGAAGCGGAAGGCAAGCCAATCTCAAAGGATGCCAAGCACTATCGGGACTACTTCGATTACGCGGAGCACGTGCAGCGGATTCCGCCGCACCGTGGCCTGGCGATCAACCGCGGCGAGCGAGCCAAGATTCTACGGGTACGCGTTGAAGGTCCGGCCGAAGAGATGCAGGCGGCAGTGGAGGAGCTGGTGGTGCCCGAGGGGCATCCCCACGCCGATTTTCTTAAAGGCTGCGTTCGTGATGCGATCAGCAGGCTGATTCTGCCGAGCCTCGAGCGGGAACTGCGGCGAGAGATCACCGAGCAGTGTGAGCAGCACGCCGTGGAGGTGTTTGCTCGCAATCTGCGTCACCTGATCCTGCAGCCTCCTGTTGCCGGGAAGCGGGTGCTTGCCGTTGATCCGGCGTTTAAGAGCGGCTGCAAAGTCGTGGTGGTCGATCCCTATGGGAATCCGCTGGAGCACGATGTGCTCCACATCATCGGCAAGTCGGACAACCGCGAAGAGGCGGCCACCAAGTTGACGGCCCTCGTAGAAAAGCATGGCGTGCAGGTGATCGCCATCGGGAATGGTGCCGCAGGGCGGGAGGCGGAGGGGTTCGTGGCCGATTTGGTCGCCGGTCCTCTCGCTGATCGTGGTCTGGAGTATGTGGTCGTCAACGAGGCGGGTGCGAGCGTCTACTCCACGAGTGCCCTGGCGCGGGAGGAGTTTCCGCAACACGACGCCTCGATTCGGAGTGCCATCTCCATTGGGCGGCGGCTGCAGGATCCGCTTTCTGAGTTGGTGAAGATTGAGCCCGCCAACATCGGTGTTGGCCTCTATCAGCACGACGTGCGTGCCAAGCACCTGCATGCGTCGCTCGATGCGGTTGTGGAGAGTTGCGTCAACTACGTTGGTGTAGACGTCAACACGGCCAGTCCCGCGCTGTTGCGGTACGTGTCTGGCCTCAATCAGGCCATTGCTCGTGGCATCGCGGAATGGCGAGCAACGAAGGGAGCTTTCCAGAGTCGCCAGCAGCTGCGAGAGGTGCCTGGCTTTGGCGAAGCGACCTACGTGCAGGCGGCGGGTTTTCTCAAGATTGGTGATGGCACCAATCCACTCGACGCGACCTGGATTCACCCTGAAAGCTATGCCGTTGCTGAGCGCGTGCTTGAGCGACTCGGGGCGAGCGTGAACGACCTCTCAGGCCGCGAGCGTACGGAAAAACTGGCTCAAGCCTTAGCCAAGATCGACCTCGACCAACTCGCCCAAGAGTTCGAAGTTGGTCGGCTCTTGCTCGACGACATCGTTGAGCAACTTGCCCGGCCTGGCCGAGATCCGCGTGAAGACCTGCCGCGCCCGTTTTTCAAGAAGGGCGTGCTTAAGCTTGAGGATCTTGAACTGGGGATGGAGCTCATGGGTTCCGTTCTCAACGTGGTCGATTTTGGTGCGTTCGTTGATATCGGGCTGCACGACAGCGGATTGGTGCACATCAGTCAGCTCTCTCGCAAGTTCGTCCGGGATCCTCACGACCTCCTTACCGTTGGGCAGGTGGTCAAGGTTTGGGTGCTCGAACTCGATAAAAACCGGCGATGCGTGGCTTTGACCATGATTCCTCCAGGGCAGCCTCAGCAGCCG
>JBMTLP010000550.1:0-2567 GCA_049433245.1 Pirellulales bacterium | reverse complement strand
CCCCCGGCGCAACGGCCCGGGCCCGCCCCTCGCGCCTCGCACCGAAGACCTCCCGGCGGCATACTCTTGGCGTCAGGGTTCATTTGACTTGGAACACAAGCAGAGAAGGGGAGCAGCATGAGGTCGAGCGTCTGGGGCAAGCGTCTGCGTCAACTCGTGGTCAACGCCGGAGCCGTGATGGCGCTCGCCTCGCTTGGGGGCGTGAGCGGCGCCGACGAGGGCGAGATCGCCTTTGAGAAGATCCCGCTCACTGGCACCTTCCACGCAGAAGGCTCTGGCATGGGAGACATCAACCGCGACGGCCATGGCGACGCGATCTACGGTCCCTACTGGTATGCAGGTCCCGATTTCACTGAGCGGCACGAGATCTACCCGCCAGAAGACTTCGACCCGAATGGTTACTCCAACAACTTCATCACGTTTATCCACGACGTCGACGGCGACGGGTGGATCGACGTGCTGGCCAACGTGTGGCCGGGCAAGGAGGTGGCTTGGTTTCGCAATCCTGGAGAGCAGGGGGGGCGTTGGGAGAGGCAGCTCGCTTTCCCCGTGGTCGACAATGAGTCACCGGGGTACGCCGACGTGAACGGCGATGGGAAGCCGGAGCTCGTCTTTCACACCGGTGGTGTACTCGGCTTCGCGGCTCCCTCGGAGGCATCTGGCACTGAACGCTGGCTGTTCACGCCATGCTCCGAGATGCATGGCTGGGGGCAGTACACGCATGGGCTCGGCTTTGGCGACGTGAACGGCGATGGCCGCCACGACCTTCTCATGAGCGAAGGCTGGTGGGAGCAACCCGAATCGGTCGACGGCGCGGCTTGGGTCAAGCACCCGTTCGCCTTCGGCTCTGGTGGCGCCCAGATGCACGTCTACGACGTCGACGGCGATGGTGACGGCGATGTGATCACGAGCCTCAAGGCGCACGATTATGGCCTGTCGTGGTTCGAGCAGGTCTCGGCCGACGACGGCAGCATCACGTTTGTGGAGCATGCCATCCTGCCGGCGGTCGCCGAGGAAAACCTCGAGGGCGTGCAGTTTTCCCAGCCGCATGCTGTCGAACTCGCCGACGTTAACGGTGACGGCCTGATGGACATCGTGACCGGCAAGCGCTTCTGGGCCCACGGGCCGAAAGGAGATGCTGATCCAGCGGGCGCGGCAGTGCTTTACTGGTTTGAACTGGTCCACACCGCGAGTGACGACGGCGTCGAAGCTCATTACGTCCCTCACCGCATTGACAACGACTCTGGCGTGGGCACGCAGTTCTCCGTTGGCGATCTGAATGGCGACGGGAAGGTCGACATCGTGATCGGCAACAAGAAGGGTGGCTTCGTCTTCCGCCAGAAGTCGTAACCGTGAAGGGCAACAAGGGCAGGGGGCCGCAGCAGCTCTCCCTGTTTGGGGATGTGTTTTCTGCTGAAAGCACCGCCGCCGGCGAACGGGTGCTGCCGGTTGAGCCCACCGCCCAGCAGCAGCACCTCGCTGCGCGGCTCCCAAGTTCCATCCATCTGGGAACCTCAAGCTGGTCGTTTCCCGGCTGGACGGGGCTCGTGTACGCACCGCGGCCTCCCCAGGCAACGGCCGCACGGGGCAGGGGAGGGCGGGGCAGGGCGGCACCCGCTCCCTCTGAGGATGGCGGGCGCGATCCCGAGGCGGCATGGGAAACCGAACGGCGGCTTGCCCAACAAGGGCTCTCGGCCTACGCCGCCCATCCCCTGTTTCGCACCGTCAGTCTCGACCGCACCTTCTACAGTCCTTTGACCGTCGACGCGTTTGCAGACTACGCACGCGAGGTTCCCGATGGCTTTCGTTTCGTGGTCAAAGCCCCGCAGGCCTTCACCGACGCCGTGCTGCGGCGGAGTCGTTCTGGCGAACCGGCTCGTGCTAACCCCTCCTTTCTCGATGCTGCTGCTGCCACCGACGTCTTCGTGCGCCCGGCTGTGGCGGGCCTCGGCACCAAGGCCGGTCCGCTCGTTTTTCAGTTTCCGCCGCTGGGTGCAAAGCTGCTGGCGGATCTCCCTCGCCTGATCGCACGCATCGCCGCCTTCCTCGCTGCCCTCCCCCGCGGCCCGCTCTACACCGTAGAAGTGCGCGACGCCGATCTCGTGTGCGCAGCATTTGGTCAGGGGCTGCGTGACGTAGGTGCCGTGCCGTGTCTCGCCGTCCATGCCAGGATGCCCCCTGTCGACGAGCAGGCAAAAGCCATGGGACTCACCTCCGACGACTGCCAGCTTCCCCTGGTTGCCCGCTGGAACCTCCACGCTGGCTTCGCGTATCAGGAAGCCAAAGACCTCTACGCCCCCTTCAATCGGCTGGTAGACGAAGACCTGGCCACACGCCAGGCCCTCACCCGGCTCGCCGTTGCCGCAGCAGCCCAGCTACGCCCCGTGTTCATCACCATCAACAACAAAGCCGAAGGCTCCGCCCCACTCTCCGTTGAAGCCCTGGCCCACACCCTCGCCCATCACATCACCAGCGAGGGGTGAGCCCGGGCCGCATGAGCCGGCCTTGCAGGCGAGCGCAGCCCGGAGGGCGAAAGCGAGAATGCACGAGTGAGCGAAGCCAGGATG
>JBMTLP010000549.1:0-2576 GCA_049433245.1 Pirellulales bacterium | reverse complement strand
CAGGCAAACCGCTCCGGTGTGTCACGCCTCGAACTCTGCCTTGAGGCGTGCGATGCCAGCGCTGCTGGCCATCGGCAAGGCATCGTGCATCGCGATCTCAAGCCCGGCAACATCCTCGTCACCACCGATCGCGGCGATGGCAAGCCGCAGCTCAAGGTCATCGACTTTGGGATCGCCAAGGCCGTCTCGGCCGATGATGATCACGAAGGTGGTGTGACGGAAACGGGCGAGTTTCTCGGCACCCGGCAATACATGAGCCCGGAGCAGTTTGAAGGACGACCGGATGAAATCGACGCCCGCAGCGACGTCTATTCCCTGGGTGTTGTCCTCCAAGAACTCCTCACCGGCCACCTCCCGCACGACCTCGCCAAACGCTCGTTGGTAGCCACTGCCCGCCTCGTGCAGGAAACGCCGCCGAGACCGCTTGTGCTTCCCCCCAACAGCGTCGACCGTCGCCTCCGCCGCGACCTGCAGACGTTGGTCGCGAAGTGCCTCGAGAAAAACCCGGCCCACCGCTATGCCGATGCCGACGCGCTGGCCACCGACGTCCGACGGTTGCTCGCTGGGGAAACGCTGCTCGGCACGAAGGGCGTGCTTCGCCTCTCGAAGCGAGCCCGCCTCTGGGCAACAGCCACAGCGGTGCTTGCCGTGGTCGCTGCCGTTGCCGTCTTCGTTCCCCCGCGACTGCCGCGGACAGAGCCGGATGTCGGTCAGCCCTCCTCCTCCACCACCAACACCCCTCGTCGCGTCGGAGGCGGCTTTTCGACCAAAGTTGGGAACGGCCGCACAACTCCTGTCGAATGGTTGCAACTCCAGTTTGAAGAACCGCTTCCCTCCCCTCTCACGCTGGCCAACTTCTCACTCACGCACAATGGCCAGCCGGTGCCACTCGATGGCGTGACGCTCACATCGACGGGCGAACGCCAACAGAGCTGGTTTCTTGAGAACCTCGCGGGGCTCAACTCGCACGAGGGCGAGTACGAAATCAAGCTGCTCGAAACCTTTGCGGTTCCTATCGGGATTTCGGCTGAGCGGCAGATCGGCCAGCCTTCGCTGAAGTGGACCATGCCGCCGTTCGTCACCTACCGCTTCAACCTTAAAGGCGACGACTGGAAAGCCCACCTCGTGTCGATGGAGGGTCTCGACCGGCATCGCGAAGAGACCGCCGACATCCCAAACATCTTCATTCGCCCCACGCAGGTTGGCGTTGAGGGAACGGCCATCATGCGTTTCCCGGCTCCGTTCCCCATCCGAGCAGCAACGCTCTCGGCGATTCTTGCGGTCTGGACTACTGGTGATCCCTTCCCGTACGACCCGGGAGCCTGGGCGATCCTCGATGTCTCACCTGACGGAGAGACCTGGACCAACATCGTCACGCTTGGCCCAAACCAAGGAGGCTTTTCGCGCCCGCCGTTTGACATCTCGCCCTACGTCGAAGGCTCCAAGGAAGTCTGGGTTCGGGCTCGACTCACCGGCACCAAGGAATGGCCGGACGACGGCATCACCTTCTCGCAGTTCCTGCGGACTGAAGAGGGCAAAGACGACGATGCGTTTCGACTCGACCTCGCAGGCGACCATCCGCCGGTGATTCCGCCGCCCAAAAGTGGGTCCGAGGCAAGCGTATCGCCTGCCTCGCCCGACGATGCGAACACCACCGCGCCGTGAGTGAGCCGGCGTGATTGCAGTTGATTCCGCTGGGACCTCTCACCGCGACGCCATCAACGCCTCGATGTCGTCTGCTTCCAGCGGGATGTCGGCCATCAGGTCCACCGGCCCCTGTTCGGTCACCAGGATGTCGTTTTCCAGACGAATGCCGATGCCTTCGTCGGGCAGGTAGAGCCCCGGTTCGACCGTGAGCACCCAGCCCGCCTCAAACCGCTGCTCGCGCGGCACCACATCGTGCACATCGAGCCCCATCGAGTGGCCCAAGCCGTGCATGAAGAACTTGAAGCAGGCCGGCTTTTCTTCGGTGGCGTTGGCCACATCTTCGGGCGTAATCATGCCGAGCGCCAACAGCTCTTCGGCCATGTGGTCGCGAGCAGCCTTGGTCCAGTCGCGGTGGAGTGTGCCGACTGTCGCACGTTCGATCGAGGACACCATCACCCGTCGCACCGCTTCGTAGAGTTCTCGCTGCCGCGAAGTGAACCGACCATTGACCGGTAGCACCCTCGTGAGATCGGCGCAGTAGTTGGCGTAACTTGCTCCCACATCAACCAACAACAACTCCCCGTCACGACACTCCGCGTCGTTGTTGATGTAGTGCAGCACACAGGCGTTCCCTCCCGTCGCGACAATCGGGTTGTAGGCCATCTTGGCCTTCTGGCGGGTGAACTCGTGGAGGTACTCAGCCTCAACCTCGTGTTCGCCAACACCAGGCCTCAGCATGCGAGCAACGCGTTCAAAGCCGTCCTTCGTGATCGCGCACGCTCGCTTGATCAGTTCGACTTCAGCTTCACTCTTGATCACCCGCAGGCGGTGCATCAGCGGCGCGAGTCGCTCGTAACGCTGGAGGGGATAGCGGTGCATGAGGCTGCGGCCCAATCGCTCATCTCGCGCCTCCCCCTCCACGGCCGCGC
>JBMTLP010000548.1:0-2587 GCA_049433245.1 Pirellulales bacterium | reverse complement strand
AGGGTGGTAACCAGGGTGGTAACCAGGGTGGTAACCAGGGTGGTAACCAGGGTGGCCAGGGCGGTCAGGGTGGTGGTGGCGGCAACACACCCGCCGGTGTGCTGATCGACCCGCAGGGTGTGCTGCACATGAAGCTCGTCAGCGAGGCTGACGGCCAGCTCGCCATGCAGCGGCGTCAGGCTGCCGTGGCAGCGTTTCCCGCTGACTTGAAGAAGACGTCGAAGCTTCGCAAGGTGGCTCTGTCGCGGCTCGAGCAAGAACTCGCCCGGCAGCTTGAGGCGGGCCACGGCATCTCGGAAGACCTGACGCACCTCGCTGGCCTGCAGAAAATCCAATACGTCCTGATCTACCCAGAGTCGGGCGAGATCGTGCTGGCCGGTCCTGCTGAAGGCTGGTCGGCCGACCCCTGGGGACGGGCTGTTGGACTTACCTCCGGCCGTCCGGTCGTGCTCTTGGAAGACCTTGCTGCAGCGATGCGGGCCTTCCCGCCAGGGCAGCCGTCTGACACCGCGATCGGCTGCTCGATCGATCCCACGCAGGAAGGTCTGGCCAATCTCCAGGCGTTTCTCAATCGCCTCGGTCGCGTGAACCCCTCCGGTTCGGTGGACCAGATCCTCGGTGGCATGCGGCAGAGTCTCGGCCTGCAGCAGGTGAGCGTGGATGGGGTGCCCGCCTCGACCCACTTCGCGCAGGTGATGGTGGAGGCCGACTACCGCATGAAACTGATCGGGATCGGCCTCGAGCCAGCTCCGGTGGCGATGCGGACGTGGGTGGAACTGTCGAGTGGCAACTCCGGCAACGCCCTGCAACGCTGGTACTTCGTGCCCGACTACGAGTGCACCCCCGAAAGCGACGACGCCCTGGCGATCGAACTCGTGGGCCAAGGTGTGAAGCTTGCCAACGCCAACGAAGTGGTGCAGCGAGATGGCTCACGGGTGTCGGCCGATCGTCCTGACCGGGCGAGCGAACTGTACACGATGGCCTTCACCCGCAAGTATGCGGAGATTGCCGACGCGAGCCCGGTGTATGCCCAGCTTCGCTCGCTCGTCGACCTCGCCGTGGTGGCCGCGTACCTCCAAGAGCACGATGCCTACGGTCGCACGCTCTGGGATGCTGAGGTACTGCTCACGGAGGCCAGCTACTCCATCGAGAACTACGCAGTGCCGACGCATGTGGAACCAGCCGTGAACGCGATCTGGCGTGGCCGTCGCCTCTCAACGCCGATCGGTGGCGGCGTGGTGATGAACCCCAGGTTGGCCCTCGACTCGCCCAACATGCTCTCGGATGAGAAGGGCACGGTTGCTGAAGTGCACGCCGGCTCCATGACGCTGCCGGAAGGCCGCTGGTGGTGGGACTGAGCCACGCAACGCTTGAGAGCGAAGACGCATCGCGAACAAACCGGCCCTGGGCAGATCGCCCTGGGCCGGTTTTCGCATTTTGCTACATCTTGACGCGTTCGAGATAGTCGCCGGTACGCGTGTCGATCTTGATGAACTCGTCCTGCTCGATGAAAGCGGGCACCAGCACCTCGGCACCGGTCTCCAGCTTCACCGGTTTGGTCAGGTTCGTGGCGGTGTTGCCGCGGACCGCTGGCTCGGCGTACTCCACCTTGAGCACCATGTGCTGCGGCGGCTCCATCGAGATCGGGTTGCCGTTGTAGAGCAGCATCGAGCAGACGGTGCCTTCCTTGATCCACTTCCAGGCGTCGTCGACCTGCGCCGGCGACAGTTCGTACTGCTCGTAGGAGTCGTTGTCCATAAACACGAACTGTTCGCCCTGCTTGTAGAGATACTGGGCGTCGATGGTGCTGATGTCGGCGGCCTCAAGCGAATCGCCACTCTTGTAGGTGCGATCGAGGATCGTGCCACGCAGCAGGTTGCGGAGCTTGCACTTGTAGAGTGCCTGACCTTTGCCTGGTTTGACAAAGTTGCACTCGACCATGATGTAGGGGTCGCCGTCGATCTGAAGTTTGAGGCCCTTCCGGAACTCACTCGTGTTGTAGGATGGCAAGGTCGGCTCCTTTTCTCATTCGCTTGGGCCCTGGGCTCCGGGGCCACCGCCTCTCGGCGTCGGTCCACAGAAAGCCTGCTCGATGCAAAGCGTTGCCGCACGGCCCGAGACTGTCAAACCCGCCTTGCCAGGCTCGACGCTCACGGCAGGCAGCCCGCGGCCGGCTGGTCGCTCAGGATCGCAGGAAACGTGGAAACAGCTGCTCGCCGAGGCGATCCGCGACGCCGGCGAACTCTGCCGTTTGCTCGGTCTACCGGCGGAAATCGCGACCGAGGCGGAGGCGGCCCGTGGCGGATTTCCGCTGCTCGTGCCCCGCGGCTTTGTGGCGCGGATGAAGCCGGGGGATCCACGCGATCCACTCCTGATGCAGGTGCTGCCGGTGGCCGTAGAAGCAGTTCGGCCGCCGGGCTACGGGGCAGACCCGCTCGCTGAGCAGGGGCAGATGGCGGCCCCCGCGCTCGTGCAGAAATACTCGCACCGGGCGCTGCTGTTGGCGACGGCGGGCTGCGCGGTGAACTGTCGCTACTGCTTCCGGCGAAGCTTTCCCTATGCCGATGCGGGGGTGCATCAGGCGGGG
>JBMTLP010000547.1:0-2595 GCA_049433245.1 Pirellulales bacterium | reverse complement strand
AATCGACGAGTTCAAAAAGAAGTTCGGCTATCCACCCACGGTGCTTCCCACGGCCATCGACATGCTGGCGGTGTTTGTTCACAAGGACAATCCGATCGAATCACTGACGCTGCAGCAGGTCGACGCATTGTTCTCTAAGAATCGCAACGGCGGCCTTGCCACTGACATCCGTACCTGGGGCGACCTCGGCCTCGGCGGCGAATGGAAGGACCGGCCGGTGAGCCTCTACGGGCGAAACTCCGCCAGTGGCACTTATAGCTATTTTAAGGAAAACGCACTGTTTAAGGGGAACTTCAAGGCCACCGTGAAAGAGCAGCCTGGCAGTTCCTCGGTTGTGCAGGCAATCGCGAACGACCGCTTTGCAATAGGGTACAGTGGTATTGGATATCGCACGGCAGATGTCCGGGCGGTTCCGCTGGCGGTGCGGGCGGGAGAGGCAGCCGTGGCCGCTGAAGCTGAGAATGCCTACGCGGGCACCTACCCTCTCTCACGATTTTTGTATCTGAGTGTGAACTACAAGCCGGGGAGCAATCTCGACCCCCTGCGACGAGAGTTTCTTCGCTACGTACTGAGCGCCGACGGTCAGGCGAGTGTGCTGAAGGACGGTTACCTCCCCATCACAGCACCGATCGCCACGCGAGCACTTGGCAGCGTGGGTTTCACCGGCAACGAATAGTCTCTTGCAGCCCCCGAAGACCTTCACCGGCAGGACGCGGCGTCGCACGACTCACCCCCTGGTGCGGGCGGGAGACATGCTCGCGCGTGCCGTGATCACCGCGGGCGGCATCGGGACGATCGTGGCGGTGCTGGGTGTGCTCGTGTTCCTCGTGGCGGTGACGGCACCGCTGTTTCAGTCTGCAACACTCGCCCAACCACGGCTAGTCGACATTCCCCTCGATGCTGACACCACGGTGATTGCCGTGGGGGCCGACGAATCCGGCCACGTCGCTTGGACCCTCGCTGACGACGGGGCATTGCGGGTGGTTTCAACCACTGATGGATCGCTGCTCGCCGAGCGTGCTGGCAGCGACACCGGCTTGGCTGGGGTTCGGGTGGCACGTCCATTTGGCCCAGAACTGCGGACGGTCTTCGCCTTTGCCGATGGCTTCGCACTCGGCCGGGTTGGCCTGGAATCGTCATTCGTTTCGGTCAGCGACCTGCCCCCAGCGTTTCGCGATCTGGCCGTCGGGGAGGCGGCTTTTGATGGCGAAGCTGTGATCGTCCATCAAGGGGACGGCCACTTCGATCGGCTGCTGATCGTGACCGTGATCGAAGAACGGCGTCCGCTTGGCGAGAGTGGTGTCACCGACGTCGACGCCACGATGCTCACCAATGGCCCCCTGGTGGCCGCCCTCGGCGATGACGGCTCAGTGCGGATCGAATCGCTGTCGCAGCGGCGGAATCTGCTCACGGATGAAGTCGTCACAGAGGCCGTGGGCACGACGCTCACGCTGGCAAAGCGGGACGGCAACGAGACTCCTCTGCGATTCGTGCGCGTTTCTGAACTTGGTGATCAGGTGTTCCTGATTCGCGAAGACGGCCAAGGCCAACGGCACGAAATCCGCTCGATCGACGCGCCGAGGGAAATGGAGCGATTCGCCCTGTGCGAAGGCGAGACGCAGGTCACGACGGTCGCCCGTCTCTTCGGGGGCAACGCCCTGGCTGTCGGCGATCGATCCGGCGTGGTCACCACCTGGTTCCTCTCTCGCCCACAAGCGGACAGTTCGGCGAGCGAACCGGAGAGTGGGGATGGACTGCGGTTGCGGAAAGCGGTGTCGTTTCCCTCCGGCAGCGGCGGCCCGGCGGCGGAGTCTGCCGCGATTACCGGTCTGGCAGGTTCCCCTCGTTCAAGGCTCTTCGCCACCACTGATGCAGCTGGAAGATTGCGGCTGCTGCATAGCACCTCAGGCCGCGTGCTCACCTCGAAGACGCTCGCCCCTGCCGGACCTGCGGGACTTCAACCGCTGGCGATTGGTCCTCGCGAAAACGAACTGGTCACGGTATCGGGGAGCACCCTGCAAGCCTGTGCCTTTTCGGCAGGCTATCCGGAGGTCTCGGCCTCAGCCCTGTTTGGCAAAGTCTGGTACGAGAATTATCCGGAGCCCGCCTACGTCTGGGAAACGACGGGGCATGAGTCTTTTGAGCCGAAGTACGGCCTCGTGCCTCTGGTCTTCGGAACCATCAAGGCCACGCTCTACTCAATGTTTTTTGCGGTGCCGATTGCCCTCTTGGCTGCGGTCTACTCGAGCCAGTTCATGCAGCCAGCGTGGAAGGCCCGCATCAAGCCCACGATCGAGATGATGGCTAGTCTGCCGAGTGTCGTGCTGGGATTCGTTGCAGGCTTGGTGTTTGCACCGCTGCTGGAGCAGCGGCTGGCGATCTTCCTGACGAGCTGCCTCACCGTGCCGCTTTCGCTGCTGCTGGGCGCGCACCTGTGGCAACTCATGCCCTCCTCTGCCCGCACGGTGTATCAGTGGCTTCGGTTTCCTGTGGTGCTGCTGCTCACGATTCCATGCGGCTTGTTTGCCGGGACGGTGTTGGGACCGCTTGCCGAAAACCTCTTCTTCGGTGGCGACTTGCATGGTTGGCTGGATG
>JBMTLP010000546.1:0-2596 GCA_049433245.1 Pirellulales bacterium | reverse complement strand
GACGGGCGGGGCCGGGACTGAAAAACCCCCGCGCCGGTCTGTGTGACCTGAGCGAAGATGCCCCGGTAGATCCCGAACATGGCGCGGAAAATTCGCTTCCCATCACGCGAGAGGAAGCAGTCAAGTTCTGCGGCCTCCGCGTAGAGTTGCTTGGTTCTCGTGAGTAAAAGTCTCAGCAAACGCTGCAGGCCAGGGGTGACGGGCTCGCCGGCCGCAGCGGCGGCGAAGTCAGCGACCGTGCAGCCACAGGCGTTGAGATCCTCACGCGGCAGGTAGACGCGACCACGCGCCAAGTCTTCGGTGATATCTCGCAGAATGTTGGTCAGCTGAAAGGCGAGCCCACACGCATCGGCGGCAGGCAGTGCCTCCGCACCGGAGAATCCCCAGATGTGGATCGAGGCCAGCCCCACCGCCGACGCCACCCGGCGGCAGTAGGCCTGGAGTTGATCAAACCCTTCAAACAGGCAGGGGTCGGCCACCTGGCGCTGCTCGAAATCGAGGTCTTGCGTGACCCCCTCGAGCACGGCGAACAAAAACCGCGACGGCACCGCGTACCTCGCAGCCACGTCGGCAACCGCTCGCAGCACCGGCTCGTCACAGGGCTCGCCTGCCAAGGCCGCTGAGAGCCCATCGCGAAACGCCGCCAACTCTACCCGCGCATGGGGTGCCTGCGCGGGTGGCCCACCACCGGCAGAGTCGGCAGGGCCATCGGCGATGTCATCGGCACAACGGCAAAACGCGTAAAGAGCGGTCATTGCCTGTCGTTTGGCAGGCGGCAGCAGCCGAATCGGCAGCGCGAAACTGGAATGCGAGGCCGTGAGCACCTCACGACAGACGGCATGGTCCTGCGCGAGTTGTGCCATCACCTACCTACTGCCTTTGAAGGTGCCGCACCGCTTGCGAGCGACGTGGTGAACCGCCGTAGCACGGCGCCCACAGCCAGGGAGAGTTTCTTCGCTTTGGAAACCACGGGCCTTCGTGCGAGTGTGTCGTAACCGCTGCGATGGATGGCTTGGGCAACCGCTCGCCCCCCGCCGGAAAAAGCCGTGATCGCTGGTCTGAGCGATCGCGGTGCAAGCCGGAGGAGCGGTTCCCCGGCATCAAACCACGACTCCGCCCAGCGTACCTCGTCGCGGACTAGCGTCTTCAGGCGGGGGTTGGCCGACGGGGCATCGAGGTCGGCCTCCTCCACCCCGTGTTGGTCCATGTCGGCCTGCGGCAGGTAAATGCGGCCTGCTTCACGGTCGCGGCGAATGTCCTGCCAGAAGTTCACGAGTTGCAGTCCGGTGCAGATCGCATCCGACTCAGCGAGCCGTTGGGGGTCACGGCATCCCGCCAGCGCCAGCACAATCCGGCCGACTGGGTTCGCCGACCGGCGGCAGTAGTCAACGAGCTGATCGCGGGTCTCGTAACGCACCACCTGCTGGTCTTGCACGAAGGCATCGAGCAGGTCGTAAAAAGGTGTCGGCTCAAGTTCGCACCGCTGCATCGTCGCGGTCAGTGCCACGAGGATGGGGTGCACAGCTCCCTGACGAGCGCACGCGTCGAGTTCACCGCGCCAAGCACCAAGCGCAGCAGTCGCCGAACGCGGATCGGCCGATTCGTCGGCGAGATCATCACTCCAGCGGGCGAAGGCATACACATTGGCGAAGTCCTGACGCAGTTGGCGAGGGACCAGCCAACTCAGTACCGAAAAGTTCTCGTAGTGCCCGGTCGCGATCTTTCGGCAGAACGCTTCAGCGTCGGCCAGCGATGGCGGTTCCGGCTGCGAGAGGAGAGTCGTTGGCTCGGCTTCGCTGCTGGTTCTCTGCGACCAATCCGCTCCAACGAGCGTCCAGGCTGCAGGATCCCGCACAACGGGGGATCGCGAGGCATTCCAAGCCATCAACCTGTCTCCTCCTGGCGTCTGCCTAGAGAACCGCTGAACCATCTGTCAGAAATCTTTCGTTGCCCCTACGATACCTGAGATTCTTCGATTCCGCCCCTCCCGTCGCACCAACGGCGTCGGCGAGGGTTCCGGTCACGCTCCCTTCGTGAGACAGCTCCCATGAAGATCCTTCTGGCCAGCCCCCGGGGCTTCTGTGCCGGCGTTAACATGGCCATCGAAACGCTCGAGACGGCCATTCGCATCTACGGCACGCCTGTGTATGTCTATCACGAGATTGTGCACAACAAGCACGTCGTGGAGCGGTTCACCAACGAAGGCGCTGTGTTTGTCGACGCCGTGGAAGAAGTGCCCGAGGGGGCGGTGCTGCTCTTCTCCGCCCACGGCGTGGCCCCAGAGGTACGACGCGTGGCAGCGGAACGTCAGCTGCGGGCCATCGACGCCACCTGCCCGCTCGTCACGAAGGTGCATCTCGAGGCGATCAAGTACGCGAAGGCTGGCTATCGCCTCATCCTGATCGGCCACGAAGGGCATGACGAAGTGATCGGCACCATGGGCCAGGCTCCGGATGCGTTCACGCTCGTGGAATCACCGGAAGAAGTCGACGGGCTGCCATTCACCCACGACGACCAACTCGCCTACCTCACGCAGACCACGCTCTCGGTCGATGACGCCTCACGGATCATCACCCGCCTCAAGGAACGCTTTCCA
>JBMTLP010000545.1:0-2603 GCA_049433245.1 Pirellulales bacterium | reverse complement strand
CATCGCCCAGTCGGTTTTGGGGACGTGGTGCTGTTCCGCAGCGACTACTCCGACGTCACCTATCGGCCGCTCCCGGAGGGCCGACGCTTCATCGCCGATGTGCTTGATCGTAAGGCCGTAGGCTACCCCGATCCTGATCCAGACTGCATGGAGTTGCTGGGGACGCGGGGCGTGCTTGGGCTTGGAACCGACAGCGCGAGCATGGGCCCGCTCCCCGATCTCGCCGAACCCACGCACTATGCCGGCCTGAAGTACGGCATGATCTGGACTGAAGGCGCCACGAATCTGGGGCGACTCCCTCCGACGGGCGCCTTCTACTGCATCCTCGGACCCAAGCATGCGGGCGGCCCCTACGGCGAAGGCCGTGCCTTTTCCGTCATCGGCGGTGATCTCCCGAAGCGCCTGATCGAGTCGTGCAAAAACAAACGTGCCGTGGATCTCTCCCCCACGCTCTCGCCGAATCTGCCCCTCACGTCCCCTGGAGTTGGCACAGGGAATCATCGCCAGGTGTATCTCAAAGTCGACTTCCTCTACTCCGAGTATCTCGACATGTGGCACCACGGGCATCTGATGGATGCAATGACGGGCACGCACCTTGTTCCTCCAGCCTACGCCTTACCAGCCGACGACACGGCCGTGGCCTACGCTCCCGAGGTTCGTGGTTGGCTGGAAGAGTATGAGCAGACCTACGGTCCTCGCGGCAGCAGTCGCCTGACCACCGAACAGGTGCCGATCGATTGGACCTGCGGCGAGGCGAGGGTGATCGATGTGCGGTCGCTGGTTGGCTCCACGCGACCGGCTAGTTGGCCGGCATCCCCCGAGATCACGTTGGAGCATGTGCACGCCTACGAGCAGGACACAGGACCACTTGGCCCGGGAGATGTGGTGATATTCCAGACCGGATACAACGATCGGAAGTTGCTTCCAGCACCAGACGACACGGGCCTGTGGCAAGATCCTCTCGCCGGGAAAACCGAAGGCTGGCCCGCACCGTCCGCCGATGTCGTGGTCTACCTCAAGAGCAAAGGCATCCGCTGCATCGCCAGCGATGCTCCCGATCTCGGAGGCGTTGATCCCAAGCGAGCGTTGATGACCTACTGGGCACTCGGCAGTCGCGAGATGGTGGGCGTCGAGTTTCTGGTCAACGTCGACAAGATTCCACGCGGGGCCTACTTCCTTTTCGCCGCCATCAAAGTTCGCGATTGCCATGGCGGACCAGGCCGTGCCATCGTGCTGTATTGAGGAAAGTCCATGTCGAGTGACATCGAACGAACAACGCTGCGACGCGTTGGCTGGCGGATTGTGCCGTTTATCTGCCTGCTGTATGTGCTGAACATTCTCGACCGCGCCAACGTCGGCTTTGCTCGCCTGGCGATGCAAGACGACCTGGGCCTGAGCCAAGCCGCCTTCGATCTTGGCTACGGCATGTTCTATATCGGCTACATCCTGTTTGAGGTGCCGAGCAATCTGCTCATGCGGCGGTTTGGTGCGCGGATCTGGATCGCGCGGATCATGATTACCTGGGGGCTCGTTTCCGCAGCCACGATGCTCGCCAGCGATGTGTGGACGTTCTACGCCCTCCGCACGCTGCTAGGGATTGCCGAAGCCGGGTTCTTCCCTGGCATCATCCTCTACCTCAGCGACTGGTTTCCCGATCGCCAGCGAGCCAAGACGACCGCGTTTTTTATGTTGGCGATTGGTCTCTCGAACGTGCTGGGCAACCCCGTCTCCGGCTGGATCATGGATCAGTTTGATGGGGTGAGTGGTCTGCATGGGTGGCAGTGGCTGTTCCTCCTCGAAGGGCTGCCCACGTCGCTCGTGGGGTTTGCCGTGCTGTTCTATTTGCAGGATTCACCCAGCGATGCCCGCTGGCTCTCAGACGACCAGCGACGATGGTTGGTGAATCACCTCGCCGCAGAAGACCGCACCCGGCGTCAGCAGCATGGCCCCGATCGCTGGCAGGCCATGCTGCAACCGCGTGTGTGGTGGTTGATCGCGATCTACTTCACCGTTGCCGTCGGTTCCAACGCCGCCGGAGCCTATTTCCCCACGCTGATCAAAGACCAGTACCAACAGGCATCGAATTTTCAGATCGGCCTCCTCACCGCCCTGCCCTATCTATGCTCGATCGTGGTGATGTCGCTCGTCGGCATCAGCTCCGACCGCACAGGGGAGCGCCGCTGGCATCTCACCGGCTCGGCGTTCTTGGCGGCACTGGGTTGGGGCCTCGTGGCATGGGCTCCCACGTCGCTGATCGCCCTCTCTGGACTATGCATTGCTCAGGCAGGCATGATGAGCATGCTGCCGGTTTTTTGGACACTTCCTGGAGCTTTCCTGTCAGGGGTCGCCGCCGCAGGTGGGATCGCATTGATCAACTCCGTCGCCAACATCGGTGGCTTTTTTGGCGCATCGATTCTCGGCCAGTTGGGCCTTTGGTCGATGGCTGTGATCCTCCTGTCCGGCGGCATCGTGAGCAGTTTGGTGTTACAGAACTGGCAGACCAGTGGTTCGGTTTCTTCTGAGGGTTCTGATGAGTAGCAGTTTGTTCTCACTGACCGACCGCGTGGCCGTCGTGTCGGGTGCTGCGCAAGGATTAGGGCGAG
>JBMTLP010000544.1:0-2604 GCA_049433245.1 Pirellulales bacterium | reverse complement strand
GCGTCAGTCGGTGCCGGCTTCATGGTTGCCCACGAGTTGATGAAAGAAGTCGATGATTCGCCCAGCACACTCAGTATGGGCCAGGGCATCGGCTCGGTCGAAATACTCGTGCGGGCTCCCCGCATCGTAGACATCGGGATAGCGGGTTGGGATGTAGACCTTGTCGAGTTCGCGGGCGCAGCGATTGAGCGCTTCCGGGAGTTCTTCCACCGCAGCGTGCAGGAGTTGCACAACCGAGTGCCCCGTCGCAAGGCCGCCGCTTCCCCTGATAAACCCCTTCACCACCATTTCAGCAGCCTGCTGGGCCTTGAAGCACGCCCACGCGTAATCGCCATCGTCGATGTCACGGCGAGCTGAACCAAGCGTGTGCACCGCTTGCGACAGATACCGGTTCCACTCGCTGTGTCGGATCATGGGTTTCAGAAGAGGTGGCGGGTTTCAGAGTTTACTGCGTCTCGACTTGAGTCGAGAAACAGCCTCACGGCCGCTCCCGTAACTGCTGCATGTCGGCCTCATCTTCCTCGATCCACGCGGCCATCTCTTCCGGCGTGAACGTGCGGGGGGCGGGCAGTTTGGCTCCGTCCGCTCTCAGCCGCATCGCCAGGAAGAGCATGAGTTCTTGCTTCTCGGCGGGCGAGAGCGCTGCAGCGGCGGATTCAATCTCGGCGAGTGTCGTCATGCCTGTGAGCATACGCTGCCCGAGCGGCGAGGAGCAATGAGATTGCACCTGTTTCTTGGCCAGCTATTCGCCGTCACGAACGAAGAACTTTTCGAGGATAGTGGTCAGGAAGTCGTGGGCTCCCGCGAAGCCGCCCGACACCTTCGGCCCTGTGGGTGTCATGGACTCGCGGGGACTCGCGGCGATGAGAGGCACGTCCCGCCGGCTCGCATGGCCGGGCGAGGTTGACCGCCGCGGGCGGCGTCACTCCTGATTCACGTGCACCGCCACGGAAACTTCGGCATCAGTTGGCCAGCACGGTCTCGGTGACGTACGCATCGAGCAGCTGGGCATCTCCGCAGACGGCATCCTGGCCGAAGGTTTCAGCATGAAAGCGAATCGCAGATTGCACGTCGGCAAGGGCTTCGGAGGCTGTTTCTCCCTGCCCAACAACGCACCCGACGATGCCGAGCGGATACGCGATAAAGCCGTCTTCGTGCTGTTCGACGACGATGGTGAACTTTGTGGGTGGCATGGGGAGATGCCTCCTTACGAGTTGGCTATCGTGCTGCTCCGCCCGCCTTGCCTTTCGATTGGCACGGGCAGTCTCTCTGGCCCACAGCGTTCCCGGGCGCACTTTCAAAAGACATACCCGAAGTGGTCGATCGTGCGGGCGAAGAGGTGGGCCACGCGGTCGCGGGTTTCCGGGGTGTAGTAGTCGCGGTAGGCCGGACGGACGCCCTTGTTCTGCATGTGCAGCAGCGGCTTGTGGGGGAGGCCGACCGTGTGGCAGACGTGATCGAAGCCAGCCTGCAAATCCTCAAAGCGGATGAACTCGTCCACCAGCGGAGTGCCTGTGGCCGCGTCGAAGTACCAGCCCTCGTTGACGGCGTGCGTGTCAAAGGGAGGGGCGAGGTTCTCGAAGGCGAAGCCCAGGACAAAATCAGTGAAGTTGTCGGCGAGTGGGAGCTTCGAGCCAGTCGGGTTGAGCAGGGCGACCTTGCGAAACGACACCATCATGTCCCACGGATTGCGGACAACCGTGAACTTGAAGGCGGTCTCCCATCGCGCCTGTCCGGCCTCACGGAGGACCTCGCCAGGTAGAGCGTGGGTCGTGGTGTCGGTGTTGATTCTGTAGCGGGTGGCGCGGGGGTTGGCGGGATCGATGTGGTTGGGAATCGGCGTCAGTCTGCTGCGGGCGAATCTCGGCACGTCTTCCGGCTCAAGGAAGAGGGCGCTCACCACATCGCCATCGGCACACGCCATGCCGATGGTCTGCTGCACACTCGTGCCGCCCACCTTCAGCGGCATGAGGAAGATGAAGTTGTGAGCGTGGGAGATGATCACGGAGGGGCATCGGCTGTGCGGGTCGGCTTGTCTTGCACCGCAGCGTCTCTCACTCCTGATTCACGTGCACCACCGTGGCTGGTGGGAAGCCGTTGAAGTGGGTGGAGCTGGCGGCGGAGTAGGCGCCGATGTTTTCGCTGTAGACGTAGTCGCCGAGCTGCAGGTCGGGCAGCTGCTCGGAGAGGCCGATCGTGTCGAGGGCGTCGCAGGTGGGGCCGAACACGGCGGAGGGCTCGGTCGCCCCCTTCTTGAAGGCCTTCACGGGGTAGGGGCAGTGGTCGAAGATCACGCCGGAGTAGGTGTGGTAGACTCCGTCATTGATGTAGTAGCAGCGTTTGCCGTTGCGGACGGCCTTGCCGATCACCTTCGAGACGGCGTAGCCCGCGGAGGCCACGAGGAAGCGGCCGGGCTCGGCGAGGATCTCGATCTCCTTGGGGAAGAGCCGGTTGATCTCGTGGTTGATGCGGGCGGCGAGGTCCGCAAACTTCGGTACGCTCGCGTCGTAGGCCGCCGGGAAGCCGCCGCCGATGTCGAGCAGATTCATTTTGAAGCCACGCGACTCGGCCTCGGCAAAGATGCCGGCGGAGAGGTGGATCGCC
>JBMTLP010000543.1:0-2604 GCA_049433245.1 Pirellulales bacterium | reverse complement strand
CTGCCGGTGTATGCCGGCTTGGGCGGTGCGGGGTTCTTCGCGGGCCTTGGTCTGCCAGGCCTCTGCGGTTTCATCGGCGAGGTGCTCGTTACGCTTTCCGCTTGGAACTACAGCCACGCGCTGGCGGTGGTGTCTGCCTTCACGGTGATTCTGACGGCGGGGTACATCCTGTGGGCGATCCAACGGGTGTACCTGGGGGCGGAGTATCGAGGTCCTCACGAAGAAGCACTCACGCCCATGACGCAGCGGGAACTTGCGATCGCCACACCACTGGTCTTTTTGGCGGTTGTGTTTGGTGTCTATCCGCAGTCGTTGTTTGATTACGTCACGCCTTCGGTGAACCAGCAGGTGGAAACGCTTGCTGCGTGGACCCGCGACGTCCGCGATGCAGAGCAGAATGCGGACGTTGAAGTCGTGCAGACGACAGATGTCTCGGTGGTGAATCAGGTGGTCGTGAACTCGGGGGTATCGGCCCAGTGAATCCAGCCTCCTTTATCAGTCCGGTTCTGTACGACACGCTGCAGGTCTCGCTGCCGCTGTTTCGCATGGAACTCGCGCTCGCGGCGACGATTGTGCTCGTGCTGTTGGTGCGGATGCTGCCCGTTCTCCGCCGCCTCGATTCCGGCGTGGTTGCGCTTGGTGGCATCCTGTTTGCCGCTTGGTTTGCTTGGAGCGATCTGCGGAATGTTGCCGGTTCACCCTGGCTCGATGGCGCCGGGGGAACGGAACGGGTGGAGCTTTTTACTGGCCTGCTCGTGTTTGATCCGCTCACCGCGTTTCTCCGCTTCCTCCTGGCGGGCTTCTTGGTGCTGTTCTCGGTCTTCACCAGAATCACCGGCATTCCAGACCGAGAAGATGCCGCGGACTTCAACGTCCTGGTGCTCGGCGCCACGCTTGGCATGTGTCTCATGGCGTCAGCCAACCACCTCTTGATGGTCTTCATGGCGGTCGAGATGGCGAGCGTGCCGAGTTATGCCCTTGCAGGACTGCTGAAGGGGCGGCGAACGAGTTCGGAGGCTGCTCTCAAATACGCCGTGTACGGCGCTGGAGCAGCGGGCGTGATGCTCTACGGAATCAGTCTCCTCGGCGGTTCGCTGGGCACGCTCCACCTGCCCACTGCGGCCACACGATTGGCTGCGATTGCAAGTGCCGGCTTCCCGGATGGGGCGTCCTTTGTGCTCGTGCTCGGTGCCTTGATGGTCGGTGTTGGCCTTGCCTTTAAACTCTCGGCGGTCCCCTTTCATTTCTGGGCTCCCGACGTGTTTGAAGGCGCCTCGGCCGAAGTTGGTGGCTTCCTGTCGGTGGCGAGTAAGGCTGCAGCCATTGCGCTGCTGATCCGTGTGGCGCTTGGTTTTGGGGTACCGGCTCCGATCGTTCCCGAGGCGGTGGCCCCAGGAGTTGAGGCCTCGGCCATGCTCGAACCGGGGGTGTCGGCAACGCTCGTGTCTTCGAAGGCGAAGGTTGATGAGGGGCCCGCATCGCAGGCGGCTACGGTGGCGTTGGCGGAGTCGACAGACGACGTCCGTGCCGAGTTGGCTCCTGTGCGGCACTTCATCGTGGCGCTCATCGGACTCATGGCTGCTGTCACCTGCACCCTTGGCAACCTGGGGGCATACGGGCAGACCAACATCAAGCGTCTGCTGGCGTACTCCACGATCGCGCATGCCGGCTACCTGATGATGGGCGTTGCCGGTGCTGTGGCTCTGGCGGGCAATCATCCGTCTGCTGCAGCGACGGCGGTCGCGGCGGTCGCCTTCTACCTGGCCACCTACCTGTTCATGAATATGTCGGCCTTTCTGATCGTGGCGGTACTTCGCAATCGACTCCGCAGCGAAGAGATCGCCAGTTATGCAGGGTTGGTGAAAACGAGCCCAGGGCTCGTCGTGTTGATGGGGGCAGTGCTTGTGAGCCTCATTGGGTTGCCGCCCCTGGCAGGTTTCGTCGGGAAGTTCTTAGTGTTTGCGTCTCTCGTCGATGGCATCTCGTCCAACGCTGAGCGGCCGATCCTGCTCGCCTTGCTGATCGTGGGAGGCGTGAACACCGTCCTGAGCCTGTTCTACTACCTGCGCGTGCTGAAAGTGATGACGTTTGATCCTCCCCCTGCCGAACGCCCTCAGCCGACAATAGGGCTTGTGTCGTTGTCCGGCGCGGCGATCACAGCGTTTGTGGTGCCCGTCGTGATCTTTGGTGTGTTTTGGTCGGGGCTCTACACCTTGGCTCGTCTAGCAGGTGACATTGTTTCCTGACCGACCGCTGAAGAATCCTGCAGGAGACGAGAGACCGATGTCTGTGCAATCAGGTGTTGATGGAACGAGCGATCCGCTGAGCCGCTGCATGCAGTCGGTCGGTTCGTCGTTGGCTCTGTTTATTGACGACTCCGGGATCTGGTCGAGGCCTGGCGCCGAAGAGATCAAACTCGCGATCGCCGACCTATGCACCGACCTGCGGAGCATCTTTGATCGTGCCGGCGTGATCCTCGATGCACGCGACATTCCTGCTCCCCAGGCGGAATACCCGATTCGCTTTACAGCCCTGCACGACATCGAACTTGGGTATCTGCTCCCGCAGTTGCTGCAGGAGACGCGAGGTCAGGTTGCGGCACTG
>JBMTLP010000542.1:0-2607 GCA_049433245.1 Pirellulales bacterium | reverse complement strand
TGGCCCGACCTTTCTCGAGCAGCTCGATGATGCGGTGCCTGGGGCCGTGGTGGGTCGCAACCTCGAGGCACTCGACCCTTGGATTGAGGTCGCCCCGGAGCGGATTGCCGACGCCTGCCGGTGGCTGGCGAAGTCGAGCCCGGTCCGCTTCGACTCGCTCCAATGCATCACCGCCATCGACTGGTTTGAGCCTGACCCCAAGAAGGCAGCCAAGGCATCCTGGCAGCCGCGGACCGAACTGGTCTACCACCTGTGGAGCACGGCTCAGCGGGCGAGCCTCGTTCTGAAGTGCTCGCTCCCGCGGTGGAAGAACGACGTGCCCGGCGATCTGCCCGAGTTGCCGAGCGTCACCGGGGTGTGGCGGGGCGCCGATTGGCACGAACGCGAGGTCTACGACCTCTCCGGCGTCTGGTTCACCGGCCACCCTGACCTCCGGCGGATTCTCTGCCCTGAGGACTGGGAGGGATATCCGCTCCGAAAAGACTACGAACAGCCGCTCGAATACCACGGAATCCGGGGGAGGTAACCGCCTTGGCCAGCGCGACGGACGATCCCCGGATCATCGAATTCGACGTACGCACCGACGAAATGCTCGTCAACATGGGGCCCCAGCACCCCAGCACCCATGGCGTGCTTCGGCTGGTGCTCCGAACCGACGGGGAAGTCGTGTCGGAGGTCGAGCCCCACATTGGCTACCTGCATCGCTGCGCGGAGAAGATCGGCGAGAACCTCACCCATCGGCAGTGGATTCCTTACACCGACCGGATGGACTACCTCGCGGCGATGAACATGAATCTCGGCTGGGCGCTCGCCGTCGAGAAACTGATGAAGTACGAGGTGAGCGAAAGGGCTCGGCATCTGCGGGTGCTGATCACGGAACTCAACCGGATCGCGAGCCATCTCGTCGGCATGGGGGCGTACGGCCTCGACCTCGGAACCTTCAGCCCGTTCCTGTATGCGTTCCGCGAACGGGAAAAGATCCTCGACCTCTTTGAAGAGGCCTGCGGGGCCAGGCTCACCTACAGCTACATCACCGTCGGCGGCCTGACAGCCGATTTGCCGCCCGGCTGGCTGGAGCGGTGCGAGGCCTTCCTCGATCAGTTCGAGCCGATCATCCGTGAGTACCACGCCCTCCTCACCACGAATGCGATTTTCGTGAAGCGGACGGCCGGCATCGGCGTGCTCTCCCGCGACATGGCGATCGAGTACGGCTGCACGGGGCCCGTGCTCCGGGGCAGCGGCGTCGATCAGGACTTCCGCCGCGACGGCGAGGCCATCTACACGGCGATGTACGACGGCTACGCCTTCGAAGTCGCGGTGATGAAGGACGGCCACTACCCCCGCGATCATGAGTATCCCGCCGTTCCGGCTGACGCGGTGCTCGGGGATTGCTGGCATCGATTCTTCGTGCGAATGCTCGAGGTGGTGCAGTCAATGGATCTCGTCCGGCAGGCGATCGACCGCTATTCGGCCTGCAAGGGGCCGCTGGGCGAGCCGCTCAAGCTCACGGAGAAGATTCCCGCCGGCGATGCCTATCTCGAAACCGAGTGTCCCAAGGGGCAGATGGGCTTCTATCTCGTCAGCGACGGGTCGGCGATTCCGTGGCGGGTGAGGGCCCGGTCGAGCTCGTTTTCCAACCTCGCGGTCGCTCCCGAGCTCTGCCGCGGCTGCCTGATCGCCGACGTGCCCGCGATCGTGGGCTCGCTCGACATCGTGATGGGTGAGATCGACCGGTAGGGCCGCTGATCAAGCGCCAAAAGGCCGGCCCCTTGTGAAAACAGGGGCGAGAGGGCAAACTTCGTGCGATTTTTCACAATGTCTTCTCCCGCTCGCGAATTCCGCGTGTGGGCGGGAAGGCATGGCTGCGGTGCTGGGTGATGGTCGAGTTTCTCATGCACACGATCGGGCTGTCCGAGGCGTTGGCCTGGACGATTGCCGCGGTCGTGGCTGCCGTGCTCGTGCTCAATGTGATCGCCGGCGGGGCGCTGGTCTTCATTTGGGCGGAGCGAAAGGTCGCCGCCCGGATTCAGGACCGGCTCGGCCCCACCCGGACGGGCGGCCGATTCGGCTGGCTGCAGTCGCTGGCTGACGGCATCAAGCTGCTCGCCAAGGAAGACCTGATGCCCGACGGGGCCGACGGGCTTCTGTTTCGCATCGCCCCCTACGTGAGTTTTTGCGCCTCGTTCTGTGCCTTCATCGCCCTGCCGTTCGCCTTCGATGTGGTCGGCCTGCGGCTCAACGTGGCGGTGTTTTTCGTGGTCGCAGTGCTCGGCCTCGAGGTGTTTGGCGTGATCATCGCCGGGTATGCCTCGGCCTCGAAGTGGTCGCAGGTCGTCAGTTATGAGGTCCCGCTCGGGATGTGCGTGGTGGTGCCGGTGATGCTGGCGGGCAGCATGGACATGGTCACGATCGCCGAGAAGCAGGCGGGCTGGTTCTGGAGCTGGTACCTGTTTCACGACCCATTCACCTTCGTGGTGTTTTGGGTGTACGTCACCTGCGCCGTGGCGAGCGTGAACCGAGCGCCGTTCGATCTTGCCGAGGCCGAGAGCGAACTCGTCGCCGGTTTTCATACCGAGTATTCCGGGCTCCGGTGGAGCTTTTTCTTCA
>JBMTLP010000541.1:0-2608 GCA_049433245.1 Pirellulales bacterium | reverse complement strand
GCTGGTGCCGTTGTTGAACAACCCTGCCGAGCAAGGCCACTCCGCTATCGCCTACACCGGAAAGGCATCGACCATTCGCACTGCCAGCCACCGGTTGATCCTTCACAACGACGGCTTTGCCGAACTCTACGACCATCGCACTGTCGCGGGCGAGACCAAGAACATCGCCGCAGACCATCCACAATTAGTCGCTGACCTGACCCTTGAGCTGCGTTCACGACTCAGCTCCCCTCGGAGATAGCCAACGTGGCTTTCGCGAGCGACGGGGGACGAGGAACGAAGCCACAACAGACCTTTAAAGTTTTGCCACTCGAGGGCGTCGGCAGATCCGGCGGCCTCGATTCCGACAACGTCGGTTGAGCTGCCTGAAATGTGGGTTGGTGGCCGACTGCTCAGCGGTGTGATTCTGCCACAAGCAGGGAGCTGTCGCGCAGCCACTCCACGAGCCTCTGCGGCCAATCGCCGGCGGCGGTGGTGGTACCGGGGCGGAACCCGAAGCCGTGGCCTGCGTTGGAGTAGATGTGCAACTCACACGGAACGTCTGCTGCCTTGTACCGCAGGTACAACTCTGCCATCCCCCGAGAAATGTCGTCGCGATCATGCTGACCGAGCGCGATGAAGGCTGGAGGCATGCCCTTCTCAACCGTGAAACGATGGGAACTTCCCGGGTAGATCAGCACCTGAAAGTCCGGGCGGGCACTCACGCGATCGATAGGATCGGTTGCCTCTGACGAATGGTCCACTGCATCCATCGCGGCGAGCGCGGCGAGTTCGCCGCCAGCTGAAAAGCCGAGGATACCGATGCGGTTGGAATCGATCTTCCAGTGTTCGGCTTGGGATCGCACTGTCCTGATGGCCCGCCGCGTGTCGGCCATCGCGTGCTCGTCGACGCTGTAGGGCGAGCCTTCCTCGCGAGCGAGTCGATACCGCAGCACAAAGGCAGCGATCCCCTGCTCGGCGAACCATTTGGCCAAGGCATCGCCCTCATGGCCGAGGCACAACACTCGATGGCCGCCGCCGGGAGCGATGATGATCCCGGTGCCAGTGGCGTGGTCGGACTGCGGGAGGAATGGCGTGATCGACGGATTGTGGATGTTTGAGACGTTGTACCGCCCGTCGCCTTGATCCACCTTTTCCGTTTCGTGTACCCGAGCCTGAGAGCCGGGCGGGCCGTTCTCCCAGAGAGGAAGTTGAACAGGTGGTTCTGAGGTATGTGCCAAGCACGCATGTGATGCAAGGAACAGGATGGCGACGGCGATCTGGAGGCGGGGCATACTCGCGATTTCCAAAGAGTGGTGGAATGAAGTGTCGTCGGCCGTTCAACACGTGCGTGCGGTGCTCGCCACGCAGTGATCTCGGAGAATCGATCGGCTATCACGCAGTCTCGAAGGAGTGACCTGCCGCAGCGGGCTTATCGGGCGGTAGCTTCTATGACCCCAAGGGCCTCTGTCAAAACGGGAGCAAACACCTCCGCCTGCCGCATGAAGCCGAGGTCGCTCGCATGCGAACCGTCGGTAGCACCATCGCTGTCGTCTCCGTACAGACGGTCGCCCTCGATGTAATACAAGCCCTCCACGCCCTGGCCCCGCAGCTCTTTGAAGGCGGTGCGGAGGGCCTCGTGATTGGCGGTGTGATGCGCATCGCGGTCGGGCAGAACCCAACTGTTCGTATTTCGGCGATCTTCCACCAGTACGATCGGGGTGTCGGGCTTGGCCGCGCGGATTTGCTTGACCAAAGGCGCGCATCGCTCGGAAACCAGCGCTGCATTCATGTTGGGTAGGCAGTCGATGACGTAGACCGCGGCATCAATTTGGATCAGATACTCGCCGACCTCCGCATCCATCTTTCCGTTTCCGGAAAAGCCGAGGTTCACGACCGGCATATCAAAGTGCCTGCCAAGGATGGCGGTGTGAACCATGCCCGGGCGACTGGCGCATGCCCCGTGGGTGATGCTCGTTCCGTAGAACACGATGGGATGGTCGCGCGGGGGCAGGGGCTCAAACTGGCTTTCGGCCGCGACGCCGAGGCTGAGAAACTCCACGCCGTTGTAGAGTGGCAGGTAGACCGCGTATTCACGCATGCCGGGTTTCAGGCCGCTCACGAGTTCCACATTCATTTCTTGCTGGGAAGGCCTTGTGACCTGCACCCACCGCCACGTTCCCTCGTCGTCGCGCGCGTAAAGATCCACACCGCTCACGCCGGTGGCTGGCATGTGCGGCATCGCAAGATTGCCGCTCGTGAGCTTGTAGTGAACATGAATGGCTGTGGCGTCGGTCTGGAAACGCGCCATCATGCCCGCCGAATGCCGGCTGAGGTTCCAGACATTCTGCGTGACATGCCCTTCGGCAGTCTTGGGAAACCGATCAAACCAACGTGCTCTCGCTTGATCGGGCAGAATTCTGCCTTCTACTCCCCAATCCGTGACCGGATACCAAGCTAAGCCGTCGTCCGCCCGTTTACGGTCGGCCATCTCGGGATCAAGGTTGCCGATCTGATTGGGCTTCTTGTCTTCAGCGAACGCCATGCCGCTGAAGAGAATGACAAAGGCACAAAGAGCGAGTCGTGATTGCTGGGTGCGCATGTTGTTGAGAGGAGGTTTGAGACAAAA
>JBMTLP010000540.1:0-2624 GCA_049433245.1 Pirellulales bacterium | reverse complement strand
TTCTCGGGCTTTTTGCCACTTCGCAACGACGAGATCTGGTCACGAATGATGGCGGCTCGCTCAAAGTCGAGTTCCGCAGCAGCCGCCATCATCTCCTCTTCGAGGGAATCGATGGTGGCGGCGAGATCGTCGTCGCTGGCGCGGCTATCGCCGACGGCCTCCACGGCCATCTTTCTCGAGGCGGCCTCGGCTTCGATGCCTTGCCGGATCTCCTTGCGGATCGTTTCCGGAGTGATCCCGTGAATGGTGTTGTATTCCTCCTGCATCGCTCGCCGCCGCCGCGTTTCGTTGACGGCCTGGTCCATGCTTTCGGTGATGCGATCGGCGTAGAGGATCACCCGCGCGTTGACGTTTCGCGCCGAGCGGCCAATCGTCTGCATCAGCGAGGTCTCACTGCGCAGGAAGCCTTCCTTGTCGGCATCAAGGATGGCCACGAGGGCCACCTCGGGCAGGTCGAGGCCTTCGCGAAGCAGGTTGACCCCGATCAGCACGTCAAACACCCCCTCGCGAAGTCCCCGCAGCAGTTCCACCCGCTCAAAGGCGTCGAGTTCACTGTGCAGCCAGCGGCAGCGGACGTTCCTCTCTGAGAAGTAGGTTGTCAGGTCTTCGGAAAGTTTCTTTGTGAGGGCCGTCACCAGCACGCGATGGCCTTCGGCAACTGTCTTTTCAATCTCTGCATGCAGGTGGGTGACCTGCTGTCGGGCTGGCACGATCTCGATCACTGGGTCCAGCAAGCCAGTAGGCCGGATGATTTGCTCGACCACTTCTCCGCCGGTCTTGCCGAGTTCCCAGTCGCCCGGTGTGGCTGAGACGTACACGGTTTGATGCAGCCGCTTTTCAAACTCATCAAACATCAGCGGTCGGTTGTCGAGCGCACTTGGCAGTCGGAAGCCGTGATCAACGAGTGTCATCTTGCGGCTGCGGTCGCCGGCATACATTCCGCGAACCTGCGGAACCGTCACGTGCGACTCGTCGACGAAAAACAAAAAGTCGTCGGGAAAGTAGTTGAAGAGGGTGTCGGGAGTGCTGCCGGGAGCGCGACCGGAGAGCGGCCGCGAGTAGTTTTCAATGCCAGGGCAGAATCCGGCTTCACTGAGCATTTCGATGTCGAAGCGAGTCCGGGCCGCCAGCCGCTGGGCCTCGAGCAGTTTTCCGTGTGACTTCAGTTCTTCCAGCCGCTCCTCGAGTTCCTGGCGGATGTTGGCCACGGCCCGCTTGATCCGATCTTCGGGCATCACGAAGTGCCGGGCGGGATAGAGATACATCTCGTCGGTCTTGGCCGCCACTTCGCCGCTGACAGGGTGGATCACCGCGATGGAGTCGATCTCATCTCCCCAGAACTCCACCCGCACCGCCAGCTCGTCGTAGGGGGGCCAGATGTCGACGGAGTCGCCACGCACCCGAAAGCGGCCTCGGTCGAGGGCCACATCGCTCCGCTCGTACTGCACGGAGATCAGCTGCTCAAGCAAGTCATCACGGCCGGTGGGCATGCCACTCACCAGTCGGATCACCATCGCCTTGTAGTCCTCGGGAGACCCGAGGCCATAGATGCACGACACGCTCGCCACCACCACCACATCTTTGCGGCTGACGAGGGCGCTGGTGGCCGCCAGCCGCAACCTGTCGATCTCTTTGTTGATCGAGGCGTCTTTTTCGATATAGATGTCGCGCTGCGGGATGTAGGCCTCGGGCTGGTAGTAGTCGTAGTAGCTGACGAAATAGTGCACAGCGTTGTGCGGGAAAAACTCTCGGAACTCGCTGTAGAGCTGGGCGGCGAGCGTTTTGTTGTGTGAGAGCACGAGGGTGGGACGACCCACGCGGGCGATCACGTTGGCCATCGTGAACGTTTTTCCCGAGCCCGTCACGCCCATGAGTACCTGCGACCGACGACCGTCGCGGATCCCTCCCACGAGCGCGTCGATCGCTGCGGGTTGATCGCCAGCTGGAGCGTATTTACTGACGAGGTCGAACGTCATCGGGATCGCCGTCGGGGCGTGTGGGGGGAGCAAGAGGGCGGATGAACGGCTTAACGTCTGCAAGGGTGACGCCGCCGATGCCCGGAACGTCCAGAAGATCGTCGATCGAGCGATATGGGCCGATCGTCTCCCGGCGTTCAATGATTCTATCGGCCAGGGCGGGGCCGACCCGAGGCAACTGAAGAAGTTCGGCGTGGCTGGCGGTGTTGAGGTCGACGCTGTAGCCCGTCGTGCCCTGCGGCGCGGTGTCATAGGCCACAAGGCCGCCGGTCAAGCCGCCTGCCGCCACAAACCACGCCGCCAGGGCTGCTAAGCCGATGACCGCGAGGCCCGCCACGACCTTCTGCAGCGCCGGGGGCAGGAGCGGTTGCAGCGCCCCGGTGTTGGGAGGTGGGGCCGCCGTTGGTTGGCGGAGGGCTGGTGGTAGAGTGGTGGCCCACGCCGGCTGCGAAGGTGCTGGCTGCGGCGGTGCGGCCGGGTGGGCAGGTGATCGGCCTCGATGCGGCGGCGGAGCCGTTGAAGCTGGCGGCACGACGGTCGGCCCGGAGGCCCTGGCTCAACCTGGAGTGGCGCCAGGGTGATGCCCTGGCCACGGGGCTTGAGGATGGCTGGGCCGATGGGGCGGTGATGGCCTACGGCCTGCGCAAC
>JBMTLP010000539.1:0-2631 GCA_049433245.1 Pirellulales bacterium | reverse complement strand
GCTGGCTTGGCTGACGGGGGCGCGTCGGCTTTGCTGACGGGCCCAGGCTTCGCACCGGCCCTGGCCGCAGCGAGGATACTTGCCGTGTCGCGAGGGAGGGCTGCCATCTTCGGAGCGGCAGGCTTGTCACCGCCCGCCTTCGCCGCAGCCGGCTTGGCGGCGGCAGGTTTGGGGGCCGCCTTGGCAGCAGGTGCTTCCGCCGGGGCTTCTTCCGCCGCTTTTTGGCGGGCAAGTTTCATGATCTCAGCCACGCTTGGCCGTCCGCCCCCCTTCGCAGGTGCGGGCTTGGCCGCCGCAGCAGGTGCGGTTGCCGCGGGAGCCTCAGCCACCACCTCAGCAGGTTCGGGAGCCGCCGGGGCGCTCTCGGCCGCCGGTGGGCTGCTCTCACCGCCGCCAGCCTTCTGGGCCCGCGCTGCCGCCAGGATCTCCGCCACCGACATCTTTTTTCGATCAGCCATGCTGCTCACCTTGACGCCTGTTCGCAATGATCGAGCGACCGATGCGGCTCAACCGTTGCGACCTGCTTTCGTGAAACGCCATCCCCTCACCAAAGAGAGAGCCTCGCGAGCCTTTGCTCGATAAGTTTGGCGACGAGAAACGACTCGGATCGACAGGCGTCACAGCACTCCACCAATCGGCGAACGCCGAAAGGGCCATGCTCTCAACGCTGCGAGACGTAGTGCGACCAACGGTCCTGTGCTGCTGCTCAGGACCTGTCACCCGCGCCATCCTTTCCCGCTGCCCCTTCCATGATGTGGCAACGAACGCGTTTCTCACCCTGCTCTGCTCCATATCGAGCACTCTTTCCCGAAAACATCGGGAAAAAAAGGGGTTCGTGATTTTTTTCACGAAGTCTCTCTTAACTCTATCGGCCATCGCGTCACTGTCAACGTCACCCCAGATACGTGAAGCCCCCCGCTTTGCCTGTCTCCCTTGAACGATAACCGGCATCCCCGCCACAATCGGCACGGCAGTCAGTCCGGCCTGTTGCCCCTCCGGGGGCCATGCGTCGGGAATCACCTCGTCTGGTTCGTGGGAATCGTGGGCTGAGGAGCGCTGTGCTGCGATCTTGACGTCTGGTGGCCGGTCGGTTGCCAGTTCACTGTCGTCGTATTTTTCGAAAGGATCCAAGCGAACGTGCCGCAGTCCAAACGTGTTCTTGTCGTCGGTTCGGGGGGGCGTGAACATGCGATCGCCTGGAAACTTGCTTGCGATGGAGCCGAGGTGCTCATTGCCCCAGGCAACGCCGGGACTGCAGCCATCGGCGAAAACCTGCGGATCGACGTTGATGATATTCGAAGCCTGGTCGATGTGGCGATCAAGCGGAAGGTAGACCTGACAGTCGTGGGGCCGGAGGTTCCGCTGGTTGCCGGCATCGTAGATGCGTTCCAGGCAAAGCAGTTAAGAATCTTCGGGCCGACCGCCGACGCCGCCAAACTCGAAGGGAGCAAGGCGTTTTGCAAAAAGGTGCTGCATCGCGGTGATGTGCCCACGGCGGCCTACCGAGAGTTCCGCTCGGTGGACAAGGCGCGGGAGTATGTCGAGGCCCGCGAGGAGACGCCACTCGTGGTGAAGGCTGACGGCCTCGCTGCAGGAAAAGGCGTGTTTGTCTGCTCGACGCGGGAAGAGGCGATCGCCGCGATCGAAGCCTTGGGCGGGAGCGGGCAGCCGATGCTGATCGAGGAGCGGCTCGATGGCGTTGAGGTAAGCGTAATGGCGATCACCGATGGCCGAACGATCGTGACGATGCCTCCGCTGCAGGATCACAAGGCGGCCTATGACGGCGATCAGGGGCCCAACACGGGAGGCATGGGCGCGTACTGCCCAGCGCCGTTCGTTGACTCCAAGATGCTCACCGAGATCGAGGAGCAGATTCTCGTGCCCACCGTGCACGCGATGAAGCGAGGGCGAACGCCCTTCCAAGGGGTGCTCTACGCCGGGTTGATGCTGACCCCACAGGGCCCCAAGGTGCTCGAATACAACGTGCGGTTTGGTGACCCCGAGTGTCAGCCGCTGATGGCGCTCCTCAAGTCGAGTCTGCTGGATCTGCTTGATGCAGCGGTGGACGGCCGTCTTGAGGAAATCGATCCGCCTGAATGGAAACAGGAGTCCGCCGTGGCCGTGGTCATGGCTGCGGAGGGATACCCCGGTGCGTATCCCACGGGCCACCCGATCCGTGGGCTCGATGAGGCTGCCAAGATCCCGGGTGTGCAGGTGTTCCATGCGGGCACAAAAGTGGCGGATGGCGCGGTCGTCACGGCGGGCGGGCGGGTGCTTGCTGTAACGGCTACGGCGGCAACGCTGCCGCAGGCCAAACTGCAGGCTTACACGGGTGTGCGGGCCATTCGCTGGATCGGCGGTTGGTGCCGGAAGGACATCGCCGATAAAGGCATCCGTCACGATCGTGAACTCGCCTCGCGCGACGAAGAGGTAGAGACGAGATGAAACTCCGCGCGGGGATTGTGGGGCTCGGACTCAACTGGGAGAGCCGCTACCTGCCGGCGCTGCGAACGCTCGCCGACCGCTTTGAGGTGCGGGGGATCTGTGAGCAGGTGGCTCATCGGGCGGAACGGGCACATTTAATCACTCCAGCAATTGGCTTCTTTGGCACCAATCTCTATGACTACCTAA
>JBMTLP010000538.1:0-2632 GCA_049433245.1 Pirellulales bacterium | reverse complement strand
AAGCGAGAATGCACGAGTGAGCGAAGCCAGGATGGCGCAGCGAACGCTCGGCTCAGCGGCTTGGGCTCACCCCGAGCGCCCCACAAGCCGACCCCGCCGCTCGACGAAAACCGACATAGCCCACGATTCGGCACATCGACACAATCCTTCACGCGGCAACGCCAATCCCCGCCCCGACAATCAATCCACTTCTCGCAGAGAGCCCCACTCCATGGCTTCCTCCACACCTAAGGCCGCCACCCAACGGGCAGTGATCGTGATTCCGGCCCGGCTCGCCAGCACGCGCCTGCCGCGGAAGATGCTGCTCTCAGAAACAGGCTATCCGCTGATCGAACACACCTTTCGGGCAGCGAGCCGAGCAACGGCCACCGCCGACGTGGTGATCGTCACCGACAGCGACGAGATTGCCGACGCCGTGCACGGGTTCGGTGGGAAGGCTGTGATGACAAGCCCAGAGGCGACCAGTGGCACCGCCCGCATTGTGGAGGCCCTCAGCGAGTTGCCTCCCGCCGACATCATCGTCAACTTGCAAGGAGACGAACCGGAGTTGGCTGGCGAGGCGATCGACCTGGCGGTGTCGGCCTTGAGCCACTGCCCGGAAGCGGGCGTGTCGACGCTGGTGACTCCGATTCGCGACTCGGCAGGCCTTGCCGAGCCTTCGCGGGTGAAAGCGGTGCTCACCCCCTGGGCCTCAGGCTTGGCGGGAGCGAGCGATGTGTGGCGGGCGATCTATTTCAGCCGTGCCGCCGTCCCTGCAGCTCGCAGTTTCACGGCCGACCTGCTCGACGCGGAGCCTCCCTACTACTGGCAGCACGTCGGCCTCTACGCCTATCGTCGAAGCGTTCTGGAGCAGTGGGACAGCCTGCCCCCATCACGGCTGGCAGACCTCGAAAGCCTGGAGCAACTTCGCCTGATTGAAGCGGGGATTCCGATCGCCGCGGCAGCCATCGCGTCGTCGGCTCCCGGCATCGACACCCCGGACGACTACGCCGCCTTTGTGGCCCGCCACCGGACAGCCGCGGGCGGCTGATACGAAACCCTCGGGCTCACCCCGCCACCGGCACGAGGAGCACGCTGCAGTGGGCGTGCGAGAGCACGGCCTCGGAGGTGCTGCCGATCAGCCACCGCGTGAGGGGGTTGTTCGGCGCCCGTCCCATGACCACGAGATCGATCTCCTGATCTTGGGCTGCCGCAATGATTTTTTCCCCAGGGTTCCCCTCCGCCACAAGCGGTACGTGCTTGCGAAACACCTCCGGCAGTTGGGCTTCAAAGGTGGCCAACTGGGCGTGAAGGGCCTCAACTTCGCTCTCGTGTTCGGCCTCCCAGGCCTGGGCGATCGCAGCAGTGTCGGGATCAACGCTGCGGCGCTCGAGCCACTCAGGGAGCGGGCCAGCGAGCATCGATTCCGTGACCCCCACCACGCGGCCTTCGGTGACCGCCGGCCATGAAATCTTTTGCACACAGGCGGCCACGGATTCGCTGCTGGCGTCCTTGTGGCAGACCATCACCCGCAATCGGTCCGCAGGGGGGAAGGGGCCTCGCGCCACGAGCACCGGCATGGTGGCGCCGTGAACAACCGCCCGTGAGACGCTGCCGAGCAGTAACCGCTGCAGGGCGTTGCTGCCTCGCGCCCCGACGACCACGAGATCAGCCTGGCTCTCGGTGGCAGCTTCCAGAATCCCGACTGCCGCCGACTTGGGGCTGGTGAGCACGGTCACCTTGGCATCCTCAAGAGGCAGCAATCCGCGAGCTTCGGCAAACAGGGCTTGGGTCAAGCCATCGACCACGCGTTCCCCCTGCTTGACCACGCCGGATCGCAGTTCTGAAGGGGAAAAGTAGACAGCCACTTCGTCGCGAGCAGGGTCGATCAGCCGCGCAGCCATCCGCACCGCATCAAACGACGCAGGGGAGCCATCCACACCTATCAACAGTTTCATCTCGCGTTTCTCCAGCTGCCTTCCGGCTTTGGTCTGCCGTGACCGGTAAGTCTACGCCACACGCCCTCTCGTCGAGCGGCCATTTCCGCAGGCCCGATCGGCAGCCCGCCGGCGGCCCCTCACCCCTCGCAGACACGGTCAGGAATCCACGTCTTCGCGGGTTCGCCCGGAATCTCGCGAACCAGTCTGGGCACGGCATAGCCGGGCAGACGCCGCTTGAGCGACTCGTGGAGTTCCACCGATCGCACCTCGTCGACCTCGAAATGCGCCGCCCCGTTCACTCGATCGAGCAGGTGCAGGTAGTAGGGTGTCACACGGCAAGCGATCAGCCGCAGCGAGAGATCGACGAGTGCCGCCGTGCTGTCATTCACGCCAGCAAGCAACACCGACTGATTAAAGAGCCTGACGCCAGCATCGCTGAACTGGCAGAGAGCCTTGGCCACGCTCGCATCGAGTTCCGCGGCGTGGTTGCTGTGCACCACGACCACCGGCTGCAGTCGGCTCGAGTTCAACATCGCAGTCAGTCGCTCGGTGACCCGCTCCGGCAACACCACCGGCAGGCGGGTGTGAATCCGCAGCCGCGAAACGTGCGGGATGGCCTCAAGCTGCGCGAGTAGGTGGCCCAGGCGATCATCGTCGAGCAACAACGGATCGCCGCCCGAGAGGATCACCTCTTCCAACTGCGGATCGGCAGA
>JBMTLP010000537.1:0-2641 GCA_049433245.1 Pirellulales bacterium | reverse complement strand
GCTGCGCCAGCGTCTGAAGAAGACGCGCAAGCGGATGCTGCGGTACGTCATCGTGGCGCGGCTCCACCTTGGGCAATGACCACCCTGCCAGCCAGACCAGAGGGAGTCCGACAATGGCAAGCAGGAAAAACGGCACCTCCCAGCCAAACGTCGTGCCCACCGCGATCCCCAGCGGAACGCCTGCCACCGACGCCACCCCAAACGCCAGCATCAGCATGCTGTTGGCATGGCCCCTCCGCTCCGTGGGAAACACGTCCGCCACAATCGCAAGCGCCACCGCACCATGAACGCCACCAAACGCACCGGTTAAACACCGTGAGGCCAGCAGAAACGGATACGACGTGGCCAGCCCGCACGCTGCAGTGGCGACCAGCAGTCCCAGTGAAAAAACAACATAGGCCGCCTTTCGAGGCACGCGATCCAGCCAGGCCGCAGCGAAGAAGCCTGCGATGCCCGCAGCAAGCGTGTAAGACGACACGGTCCAACCAAACTGCTGAGCGTTGATGCCGAGGTCAGCCTGTAGCTGCGGCCCGAGCGGCATCACGATCATGAAGTCAACGAGACCGATGAACTGCAGCCCGGCGAGCGTCAGCAGGATCAACGCCTCGCTGCGTGCTGGAGCCGACTCCGTCCGGCACGAAGCAGTTGCTTCATCATTTCGTGGTGCTGACACAAGTCCTGCGGCCTTTCTCCCGAACGGGTGCCGGAGGATACGGCCTGCCGTCGTCTGGCAGCAAGCGGTTTCGGCTTACGTGCAGAAGGTGATGGTCTTTCAGCGACCCGACACGAACGCATGCCATCCCAACGCACGTCCCGGTCACAGCCGTGGTGTGACCCGCGGAGGCCGTTCGCGACCTGGGCCATCTATGAAGAAAGGGACTCGGTGGGAAACTGTCCCGGCATGGTGGCCTCGACCTCGGCCACACTCGCGTCTTCTTTTCGCCGGGTTTTTGTAAAGGGGCGGCCTGCAGGTCGTACCAACCACAACAAGCAGCTGGTCGTACCTGCAGGCCCCGGAAGGTCATCTGGCCGACATTGCGGGTGCCGGTCTTTTCCGCAGCAACGTTGAAGCAGCCGCTCCGATGCGGCGCTCCACCTCTGTTGCATCGATTGAGAGTTCGCGAGCCAACATCTTCAGAGTGAGACTTGGCAGTTGGTTGAGTGCCTTCTTTGTGCCTGGCTGGACTGCCAACATCGTGCCCCTTTCTCGCTGGCTTTTCTGGGATGCGTTGTCTTTGACATGAGGCAATACGGGTTGTGGGCAAGGCGGTTCGAGTCAACCGGTGGCTGTCCACCTGACCTGGCAGAAATGGCCTACGAACGGGGACAAACAGCGGCTTCATCCGAAAAGCGCAGCCGGGTTTTTCCCTGTGAACGGCAGGGGTTATATGCCGTCACGCCCGTGCGACTGCTTGGAGAAGCCAAGTCTCTGGGGCTGCTATTTGGCAGGCTGTGGATTGCTACGATGGGGTCGACGGCGGGGAGAGTTTCCGCTTCAGTGCCCTTCGACTTTCGCCCCCATGGCAGCCATTCTTTCCAGGTTTCCTTTGATCGAGACGGCGAGCCTTTACGACGCTCGGAAAAAAACATCGAGCATCTGGGGTGCCCACCGCAGTCGACTCTTCGGCAAGAAGAAGTACCAACTCACCCACAACCGAGCGGAGATGCCGAGGTCCGCCCTGAACTACATCTCTTGCTCGGCTGGAGTGGAGGCCGAATCCGCCGGTCCTTTGCCCAGGTATTGGGTGATTATCCCGCTGAATGGGCACATCGAAGCGGCGGTCGATGGCCAGGAGTTTTGTGCTTCGCCTTCCACTGCAGTCGTACTCGCACCTTGGGAGCAGCACTGCCTGAGGGCAACGCCCGTTGAGTGCATGATCCTGGAACTTGATGAGCCGCTCGTGTCGGAATCGCTCGGAGACGGACTTGCGGGGGCACGCGGGTGTGTGCTCGAAGGCCCGTATCGAAACGCGCTGCAGGCCATGCTGCTGGGGGTGGCCAGTGTCCTCGACGATTGGGCCACTGGTGCCCTGGGAACGAAGAGCCATCCGGCGTTTTTGAGCCACCTCGAGACTGCTGTCGCGTCCTGTATGGCGGGCGGCGTGAAAGACGCCACCGATGGCGGCTATCAGGGTGGTGTAGTTGGCAGCATTCCACTTCAGGCGATACGCAGTTTCTTGCGGTGTCACCTCGCTGAAAAAATCACCGTTGCTGACATCGCCTCATCGTTTGGGATCAGCGTACGAACCTTGCAGAGTGGATTCGCTGACCATCACTTCATGAGCCCGATGGCGATGCTACGAGTCATGCGTCTGGATGAGGCACGCAAACTGCTGAAGTCGCCGAAGGGGCCACAGAGCATTGCGGATGTCTGCTCGCTGGTTGGCTACGGCCACGCCGGTCGATTCGCCCAGGAATACCGGACTCGATTCTGTGAGTCGCCGTCTGAGACGCTGGGAAAACGTCTCGCGCCACTGCCGTGCGTTGGGCCAACCTGAAGGGGCCGACAGCCCGCCGAAGCCAGCCCGCGATCTCCTCTGAGCTGCGCCGTTCCATCACCCAAGACACCTTTCCAGACCCAACGGTGTCACATCTCTCACGAGACCTGGCTCAAGATGAGGGCAGCCGGTCTGGGGGCACC
>JBMTLP010000536.1:0-2612 GCA_049433245.1 Pirellulales bacterium | reverse complement strand
GGACCGCAGTTGTTCTGGGTCCAGAGGCAGGTTGCCGCCGAGCCGCCGAGAGGCATCTTGGTGTTGTTGAGAATCTGACGACCACCGATCTGCTGCTCGTTGTGAGGCGGGCCGCTCAGACCGCTGGAGTTGTCGCTGTCTGCCCAACGGTTGGGGCAGGTATTGCCGGCGCCGTCGAGCCAGCCTGGGCTGCTTGCGGTCATTTGCTGCACGCTGCTTCCGCCCGTCTTGACCCACATCACGCTCGACGCGAGGCTGCGGAGAGCCTTGCCAACGTGCTGGCTTTCACGACCAGCGTCTTCAAAGAAGATCACGGTCTTGCTCGTGCCGTCGCGGGCGCTGCCCATCGTGCTCGACTGGTCATAGGTCAGCAGACCCTTCTTATAAGCTGCGACCTTTTGGCGGGTTCCATCGATGGGCGACAGGTCAACATAGGCAACCGGCATGTAGTGCGTTTGGCCGTAGACCCCAGAGGATGACACTCCTCCCATGTCGTCGGTCGTAATGCCGTTGCTGGGGCAGAGAAACGTCTTGATCTTTGTGGAGGCAAGCACGTCGTTGTTGGGCGACCAGTAGGGCTGGTCGCTGTTCCAACGATCTGCCACCGTCGACTCTTCGATGTAGGGCAGAACTTGGGTGAAGAACGACGCAATGTTCATGCAATCGACATACGCACCGTTGGCGTTCTTGAACTTGCCTTCGCCCGAGGTGGGCCACTTCTGACGTGCACTCTCGTAGTTCAGCGCGCCGAGGCTCATCTGCCGGATGTTGTTCATGCAAGATGAACGACGAGCTGCCTCTCGCGCCGACTGCACTGCTGGAAGCAGCAGGCCGACGAGCACGCCGATGATCGCGATCACCACCAGCAGCTCAACGAGCGTAAATCCTTTGCGAACTCCAAATCCCTTGTTCAAAGTGGCTCTCCTTCGTAGCGGTTTTCCCGGACGTTCGACGTCCATGTGGAGAACTCTAGAAGGCGGTCGTGAGCCGATCGTGAGCCGATCGTGAAGGATGCGTGAGGGCTCTATGAGTCCTATGTGAGCGAAGCCGCCAAAGCCGTCCTCCTGGGTGGCTTCGACGCCCTCGCGACGGATCGCAGCATGGCCCACACCCCCTCAGCAGCTCGGGCAGCTGCGGCACAAACCTGATGCCCTTCGGTGACTCCCATTGCATCGGGATTGGCCACATTGGTGACCACGCTCGCTGCGGTCACCTGCATTCCCAGATGTCGGGCGTGGACGGCCTCCGGAACCGTGCTCATGCCCACCACGTCGCCGCCGATCTGGCGAAACATGCGGTACTCAGCCCTGGTCTCGTAGGTCGGACCACACACATAGAGATAGATACCGCTGCGGCATCGATACCCCGCGCCGGCGGCGGCCGCCACCGCCTGCTCCACGAGCGGTCGTGCGTAGGTCTCGCGCTGCACACGGCCCGGGCGTGGCTGCTCGCGAGCAAAGGAACCGCTGCCTGCGATGCTCGCGGGATACAGCCGCACGAAGTCGATGTGGTCGCGGAGCACCACCAGGTCTCCCGGCTGCATCTGCGGGTCGAGCCCTCCGGCCGCGTTGGTCAGCAAGAGATGCTCCACGCCCAGCGACGCCAGGAGATCGACACCACGGCACAGCACGTCGGCCGAAAACCCTTCATAGCCATGCACGCGCCCCTGCAGCACGACCACGGGTGTGTCGCCGAGCCGGCCACTCACGACCCGGCCGGCATGGCCGGTCGCCGTGGAGGCGGGCAGGTAGCCCGTTTCCTGCGAGGGCATCATAAAAACGTCGGAGAGACGATCTGCGAGTTCGCCGAGGCCCGTTCCGAGCACGACCCCCACGCGGCCCCGCTCTCCACCCGCCGCGAGAAATCGCGAGGCCGCCTCGTGTGCAGTGCCGCAAGGCCCCACCACCCGCGGGTGCGACACGACAGAGTCTGCGAGAGCGTGAGACATTCCTTCTCTTCCGTGAGAATCGTGATGGCGGGCCGCAAGACACGCCGGGGCTTTGCTCCAGCCGCACCGAAATCGTATCCTCGCAGCCTTCTCAAGGAGAATTCCACCCATGGCAGCAGCCGCGTCGACCACCCCCGCAACCCGTGCCGAGCGATTCGCAGGTCTCTCGGTGGCTCTCGTCACGCCCTTCAAGGATGGACGGGTCGATGAGGCGAAGATGCGGGAGCAGATCGACTTCCAGGTCGCTGCCGGCACCACCTGCATCTGCCCCGTCGGCACCACAGGCGAGTCGCCCACCCTGACGCACGAAGAGCACGATCGTGTGATCGCCGACAGCATCCAGGCCGCTGGAGGCCGGATTCTTGTGATGCCCGGCACAGGCAGCAACTCCACCGCGGAAGCGCTGCGTCTCTCCAAGCATGCCGCCAAGGAGGGTGCCGACGCGGTGCTCGTGGTTGGCCCCTACTACAACCGGCCCACGCAGCAGGGCATCTACGAACACTTCAAGGCGATTGCCGAAGCGATCGACATCCCGGTCTGCGTGTACAACATCCCCGCTCGCACCGGCCGCAACATTGAGCCTGAGACGATTCAGCGGCTGGCCGAGATTCCCGGGATCGATCTCCTGAAGGAAGCGACCGGGTCGATGGACCAGGCGTCGCAG
>JBMTLP010000535.1:0-2696 GCA_049433245.1 Pirellulales bacterium | reverse complement strand
CCTCGCTCTCAGTGCCGCGAACGACATCGACGATACGCACAGCGTAGGTCGCGGTCGTGACAAGGCCAGCGCCGTTGGAACCGACAAGCAGGTTCATCCCCGACACGCCGGTCGAGGTGAGGCCCGCAGTGCCGAAGCCAAGCTGCGCGTTCTTGCCAATGGCACCCGGCCAGCCCGAGCCAGAAGTGCCCGAGTTGAACGTGCCGAGAGCGGCGCTGCCCTTGATCTGGAACAGCGCATCGGGATCATCCATCACAAGGACATGCACGTCCGAGCCGCCGCCGGTGATGACGTTGGCAGGGAGGTAGTTGTTCCAAGTGGGTTGACCCGAGCTATCCACATAGCGGGCGCCAACGCAGACGCCCATGATCCCAGCCGTAGCATCGGCAGAGGTCGCAGGAATCTTGACGGCAACGGGGGTTGCGCCGACAGCCGAGGGCTGGCCGGCAGTGCTGAGTGTAACGAGGTCACCATTGAAGATCGCAGCAGAGTTGTTCGCAGCGACCTTGTACTCACGGATGACCCCGCCATTGAAAGCCTGACCGCCGATCAGATTGATCGGCTTAAGGCCGTAGGGAGTGGCAACTGTGGCCATGTCTCTCTCCTAAACCGGGGTTGATACGAGGGCGTTAGCCCTTACCGAAGCTGGTGCGACTCGATCTCTCAATGCTCAAGGGCATACGACGGTCTTGCTCACGCATGAGGTTGTTATCCACGGCCTGAATTTGTGCATGAGATTCCTCAAGTTGGCCTTGGATGCGCTCTTGCGCGAACTCTTCGGGGATGCTGCAAAGGAGCAGGCCCCCTACCTCGATGTTCCCTTTGAACCGAGAATCAACGTCGGAAAGAATCTGAAGCTCAGGAAAGTCCTCTGCTTTGACAGGGGTATAGCCTTCACGAAAACGCCGAGAGACGTTCGTGTTATCCGCTTGGCCCATGGATGCTGTGCGAATCCAGCGGAACTTGAGTCCATCTCTGGGTTCGGGGGCCGGGATCATGGCTGAACGCTGCCACGAGCGCTTGCGCTCAGTAGCTTCACGAGTCGTCTGCTGCCGTGGCGTCCTGTCAACCATTGTTTCTCTCCTTGAGAACTTGCGCCGCGTACTGTTCATTCGTCAGGCCCAGCCGCTTGGCGAGTGCGGCTGCTGACGCGGTGATGCGCACTTTGTCGCGTGATGTTGGTACACTGCGAGATGCAGGGGCCACCACGGAGCCTGTCTGGCGAGAAGGTGCCTTCACCTCTACTTCTTCTTCGCCAAACCGTTCAGGAAAACGCCGCCTCACGGCTGCGTCAATCTCAGCATAATACTTTTCACTGCCTACAGCAACTCCGCTGTTTTTGAGATTCTCGTGGACACCGAGAGCAAGGGCAGTCATTTCGAGATCGTTCACGCCGGGCTTGTGACCGAACCAAGAATTGTTCTCAAGCCACTGCTTCGCTCGCGGATCAGGCTCTGGGATTTGCGGCATAGCCTGCGGAGCCGGTTGCGGCGCTTGCTGCGGAGCGGGACGATACGCGTCGAGGCGCATCTTCTGTGCTTTAAGCTCCGTCAGCTTTTCCTGCGCTTCCACTAGGCCGTCAGCATCCCCGGCTTCGTAGGCGGTTTTGTACGCAGCGCGAGCGCGCTCAAGCTCAACATCGACGCGAGCCTTGGCTTCGCCAACAAACGCTGTCTCGTTCTGCGTGTACTTTGCGCGCATTGCGTCAAGTTCACGCTTTTGCGATTCCGCAAACTTGATCGCCTCTTCCTTGATGCGCTCCGCTTCTTCCTTGCGGCGGCGCTCCTCATGAAACTCAAACTTCAGCTTCTTGATGCGCTTCTGCACACCTTCGCTGTAGCTCTCCAGTTCCGAGTCATCCGGGATGTCAGGCTCTGTGCCCTCGGCGCGGCGCGGCTTACCGCGATCCTGCTCCGGGGTGTCGTCTTCAATCTCGACCTCGAACTTGTCTTCTGCTTCGCCGCTCATGCTCTGCTATACCCCCTCGGGTCTTCGACAACGGCCTCGACCGTGTCATCGTTGATAAGACGGAACTCCTTCCCAAGAACCTTGAACCTTGTGCCGGAATAGGAGCGGAAGATGACGAAGTCGCCATCCTTGCACCAAGGGCCGTTCGGGAACTTGTTGGGATCAGTGTAGGCTTCTGGGCCTGACTTGACGACGAACCCGATGATGGACGCCGTCTCTTCTGCTTTCTTGAGGGCGTCAGGCATGAAGACGCCGCCATCCGTCTTTTCGCTAACTTCGGGGATCGCGATGAGGAGCTTGTATCCAGTAGGCTCGGGCAGTTTAGCCCTCAAACGCTCGTCATCAATCTTCTCAGCCGTGTACATGTACACCTCTTGCAGTGGCTTCGGGTGCCACAGTTACCCTGCGCGATCATTCGCGTGCGTACATAGAACTAAAACAGCAGACGCTAATCGTCAATGAATCTCCGCTCTAGTTCTTTTATTTCTACGAGAAACGACGTCGTAGCAGCGTATTCCCCTACGATGCGAACGTAATCCTCGTAAGATTTGGCGCCGCCTTGCGCTAGAAACAGCGCGGTAGCCTCTTGTTTCTCTTCGAGGCGGCGGGTCAGGATGTCGAAGACGGTACTACTCATTCGTACCACCCAGCTGCGTTACAGCCGCTTTGGCGATCTCGACGCCGATCTTGGCACCTTCGAGCCGTTCCTTGCTCTGGGTGTCGTTGTA
>JBMTLP010000534.1:0-2707 GCA_049433245.1 Pirellulales bacterium | reverse complement strand
CTCAATTTCGCTTGTCAGCAACGCCCTCCGCCGCCTTGGGCGTGGTCTTGCCGGGCGACGAGACCTTAGCCGACGGCCTTTTCCAGCGCTTCGATCGCCGCATCGTAGTTGGGCTCGCTTGCAACCTCAGCCACAGGGTCGGCGTACACCACCGTTCCGTTGGCATCCAGTACGTACACCGCACGAGCGAGGATCTTGAGCTCGTCGATCAGCAGACCCCAACTGGTGCCAAAACTACGGTCCATGTAGTCGCTGCCGACCTTCATGTTGGTGATGCTCTCGGCTCCGCAGAACCGGTTCATCGCGAAGGGCAAGTCCAGGCTGACCGTGAGCGCGGTAACCTTGTCGCCGAGTGCCGAGAGGCGTTCGTTGAAGACCTTGGTCTGCGTCTGACAGATCGGAGTGTCGAGCGACGGCACCACACTGATGATGGCCGGCTTTCCGGCGAGGTCGGCCTTCCGGATGTGCGCCATGCCGCCCGCACCGTAGCAGGCGAGATCGAAGTCTGGCGCTGCCGACCCGACAGCGACTGCCTCGCCAACGAGCGTGAGAGGGTTGCCCTTGAACGTGACGGCTCCTGGCCGCTTAACACTCGTATCCGACATGCAAAACTCCTCTGGTGAGGCTGACCTCTGTACACCTTCGCAGCGAGCCTCCATGCGGCCCGCCGACCCTGAAAGCAGTATGGGGGTTCCCGCCCGCCAAACAAGTCCCGAAGCCATCCCGCTAAAACCCGCCTTGTCGTGCAGCGGGGAGCGCCTCCATCATTCCTGCAAGAACGCCCAAGAGAACCGCCATGAGACCCATCGCCCGCCTGCTGCAGATGGCAGGGCTCACAATTCCGTTCCTCGCCATCATTCTGGAACTCTCCCACACGATCTCACTCGGCCAGATGCTCGTGATGCTCGTCGCCGCCGTCTGCTGCTTCTGGATTGGCCGAATTCTGGAAGGATTTGCCCGCTGACATGCACCCCCTGATTTTCTCACCGCTCTATCGCACCTACCTCTGGGGAGGTCGTCGATTTGCCACGCGTCTTGGCCGAGAACTTCCCGAGGGGGAGACCTTCGCGGAGTCGTGGGAACTCGTCGACCACGGGCACGACCAGAGCGTGGTTCGCGCCGGCCCGCTCGCAGGCACACCGCTCCAGACGCTGGTCCGCGAAAATGGGCCTCAGCTGATGGGGCGCCACGCGGGCCTGGAAGCGTTTCCTCTGCTGTTTAAGTTCCTCGACGCGAAACTCGATCTGTCGGTGCAGGTGCATCCCGACGACGCGCGGGCCGCCCAACTCACTCCCCCGGATCGCGGCAAAACCGAAGCCTGGTATGTCGTTGATGCGGAACCCGGCAGCCAGATCTACGCGGGTGTCCGGGACGGCGTCACCACCGACGACCTTCGGCAGGCGATCACCGCCGGCACCCTCGAGCGCTGCCTGCATGCATTTACCGCGAAGGCGGGCGATTGCGTATTCATTCCGGCGGGCACCGTGCACGCCATCGGCGGCGGGCTCGTGATTGCAGAGATCCAGCAGTCGAGCGACGTCACCTACCGGCTCTACGACTGGAATCGAGTGGGCCCTGACGGAAAGCCTCGTGAGCTGCACATCGATGCTGGCCTCGAGGCCGTCACGCAGTTTTGCCCGGTCAGCCCTCGGCGCGCCCGTGGCACGACGGCCCCGTCTGGCTTTCCACTGGTGAGCTGCGAGTACTTCGGGCTCGACCTCTTCACGGCAGGGATGGATCGTGAACCTGCATGGAACCTCGGCGGCGACGACTCGCCCCACTTCCTCGCTGTGCTACAAGGCTCGCTCGCCCTACCGACCGAGTGGGGGCTCCCGGCCCTTCAGGCGGGCGACTGCGTGCTCCTGCCAGCCTCGATCGGCTCACAAATCCTCACGGGTGTCCAAGACACGGAGTTCCTCCACGTCAGCCTGCCGTGACCTGACGGGGGCTGGGGCAGCCTGCGGACTTTGCGCGGCGGGAAACTCCCGTTGGGCCGCCGTGCCTTCGGTCCTACACTCCCGCCCCTTCGTGAGGACCCACCGCATGTCAGTCTCGACCAACGTCAGGAGCCGTCCGCCTGGCGGCGTTTCTCGCCGATGGGGCGGGTGCCTGATCCTGCTCCTCGTCGCAGTGTCCGGATGCACCAGTCTCGGCCGCCCCGACTGGCTCGAGCCAGGGCCAGAGGCCAACCAGCGAAGACGCGCCGTGCGGTTTGATCCGTACTTGCAGAACGACATCGGGCCCTATCAGTTCCGACTGCCGTTGATGGATGGAACGAGGCCGCGTGACTACGCCGAGCCCGTGACCGAGGTGAAGCGATCGCGGTGGTGGTCTGGGGGCCGATAGGAGGTATCATCTCAAGATTCCCTCCCCCCTGAACGGACTCTTGCGACACCGTGCCAAATAAACCATCGCGGCAACCCCGCTCTCCCTCCTCCAAACCGTTCCCCAAGCCTCGCGATGGCTCACCAGCCAAACAAGCCGCGAAGCGGCCGTTCAAGAAAAGCGTGAAGAAGTCGTTCAAGAAGGCGGCTGCCAGGCCCGCCTCGTACGACTACGACAGCGGGGATGTTGCCGATCGCCCCCGGACAGCAACAGACCGCGGAGCCCCGCGCCGGCCGTACGGCAAACCTGCAGTCGGACGACCTGCACCCGGTGGACGACCGGCACCCGGCGGACGACCGGCACCCGGCGGACGACCTGCAAC
>JBMTLP010000533.1:0-2685 GCA_049433245.1 Pirellulales bacterium | reverse complement strand
TTTTTCGCAGGCCTCCCTTGAAGCCTGCCTTGAGTTCGATTGACGGTGACATGCAAGCCATCGCAGCAGGCTCAGCAAAGATCTGTTTGCCGGCGTCGAGGCCAATCGTGATCAACGAAAAGTCTGGACGCTGGCTGATTTCGAATGTGAAGTCGGGGCTCGATCCGCGGACGACAGCAGCTGGAGTTGCAGGCGCGGGGCTCCCGGCTGCCCGTGCGTTTGCGGAGCCAGTTGACGCGATCGTGGGGATCTTCACCGCGGCGCCGCATCGCTTGCATGTGGCCGTTCTGCCGGCGTACTCACTGGCCACCGTAAAGGCCGCTCCACATTGCTCGCAGGCAAACTCAATCATGACATCGCTCCAGATCGGTACGCGCTACCGAGGCTTGAGTTTGGGGCCGAGCAACGCACCGAAGCTTGGTGGGTTGTGGGATTGGCACAGCAGTTTTCCCCTCCCTGAAAAGCGGCACACGAGCCCCTCGCCACCGAGGAAGCTCCCCACCCAACTCGCTCCCGCCTTCTGAATCGAGAACGTGAGCGTGTCGTCGAAGGCCACGATATGGCCGGTGTCGACGATGTAGTCGCCGTCGACATCCACCTCGTAGATCGCGCCAAAACTGCTGAGAAAAAGATCGCCCGCTCCGCTGCACTTCAGCCAGAACAGGCCCTCGCCGCTGAAGATCGCTTTCCCAAATCCCTGCCAGGTGGCATCGATCTCAATGTCGGTGCTGGACCCGAGCCAGCTGCTGCCTTGCACGACCATCGACCCGCCCTGAAGACGTCGGTGCACCACATCCCCAAGCAGTCTGGGGCCCACAATCAACGTTTGGTTGGGCTGGGTTGCCGTGAAGTGGTTGAGAAACAGGCTCTCGCCCGCAAGCATCCGTTTGAGGCCTTTGAGCAGACCGCCTCCGCTGCTGTTTTTCTTACGGGTGGTGGTTTCCACAACAAAGTTGGGTGACATGGCAATCATGCCCCCTACCTCGCAGGTGAGCGACTCACCTTCCTCGAACGTCAGTTGGGCCACGGCCGCAGCCGGACGAGCAAGAATGTCGTGACGCATGGAATCACCAGAGGTGGGCGTTGGCCCAGGCGGCGAGGCCTCCGAAGGACCGTGACTGCAGGTAGACGCGTCCCGGCCCGCGGACACGCGTCACGAGGCCTTCCTGGCTGAAGAAACTGGAAAGGAGCCCGCCGGCCATGCCGAGGCGGAGGCCGATGGTCGGTTCGTACGCGACGAGATGTCCCGAGTCGACCACGTATTCGTCGGTCACTTCGCGGGAAAAAATACCACCGTAGGCCCCAAACCAAACTTTCCCGTTGCCGCTGACACGTAACCGAAAGAGCCCTTCGCGGGCGATGGCCATCCGCACCCCCGCCCAGGCGAGGCCCAGGCGAACGCCAGGCTCGCAGGCGATGAAGGCCCCCGGCTGCAGGAAGAGCGAGGTGCCGTTGAGTTCGAGGCATTCGATATCGCCGGGGAACGGCTGCGTGAGCACGAGTTCTCCTGTCGACTCGGTAGAGAACTCATTGACGAACATCGACTCGCCACCAAAGCTGCGTCGCAACAGGCCACGCAGAAGGCCACCGCTCAGTCGGGTCCGCATTCCGATCGTCGTGCTCATGCTCGCCATGGCATCGGCCTCCGCGATCACGCGGTCGCCCTTCTGCAGATGCAGATGCACGTTGGCGAACGATGGGCGATTGCGAATGACGTGCTGCATGCTGCAGGCCTCGCCAGGAAAAGGAGTGCCAACCCGAACTCGACGCGGGATCACGGCGAGTCGCATCTCTGCCGCACCTGCTCCCAGTCTATCTGGAAAGGAAGATACTCGCGTCGAGGGAGGTTGCCTACCTGCTGGCGGATGTCAGCAATGCGGGCCGCGTGATCAGGGTGCGTGCTGAGCCAGGTCAGGGCAGCTGGCAGGTTCCCGGCTTCGCGTTGCATCGTCTCGAAAAAACGGGCCAGCGACATCGGATCGATGGCAGCTGCAGCGAGCATGCGCACGCCCGCGCGATCCGCGTCGGCTTCCTGTACTCGGCTGTAACTGTTGATCGTCGCCAACTTGAAGACCTCCGCGCCAGCTACCACGAGTCCTTCCACGTTGCCGATCAGCAGGTTGATAGCAGCAGCCAAGCCGATCGCCTGGCCGACCTGACGGAGCCCGTGGCGCTCTGCAGCATGCGCCATCTCATGCGCGAGCACGCCAGCGACTTCTTCTGGCGAAGCCGCTCGGCGAATGAGCCCTGTGTAGAGCACGATGGTTCCACCCGGAAGACAAAATGCGTTGCAGATGTCTGCGTCGATGATGTGCACATCAAAATCGAGCCCGTCCGGTTCGACGTGGGGAGCGAGTCGATCGACGATCTCTTGCACCGCTGCGGTGAGCAGTGGGTCGTGGACCTCCGGCCCGCCACGATCCATCAAGCGGAAAGCCTGTTGGCCGATCTGACGATCCACTTCGAGCGGGACGGCGCGGATGGAAGCGTCGGCTGCTTTGCGGATGCCGTAGACACTCGCCACAGCAAAACAGGTCAGCAGCAGGGTGGCTGCGAGCATCACCCACCTCCCCCGCCAACGAGCCCCCCGTTGCTTCGCCGTGGCTGCTTGGATCTGCTCGTCGAGTAAGCCACCGGCTGCCGCTGCGAGTGCGCGTGGAAAGCCTGCTGTCTCCGAAAAGAGCG
>JBMTLP010000532.1:0-2712 GCA_049433245.1 Pirellulales bacterium | reverse complement strand
CAGCAAGTGAGCCGTTCCAACTCTCGTCCGCCTTGCCAGCACCTCGCTCCCTCGACGACACACCGCTGGATGGCGAAGCGGCGATAGCCGCCACCGACGCGTTGCTCGACCACTGGGCCGTCTTTCCTGTGGAGCGACTCCGAGTGGACCAGGTGGTCGGCAGCATGCTGCAGTCGTCGTCGGTACGCACGATCGACCTCAACTCAGCGCTCCTCACCCGCTTCATCCGCTTCATCCGCGAGAACGACTTCCTCCGCGAATACGGCGACCCGGGCGACGCCGAACTCCTGGCCCGAAGTGGCACCGTGCCCCAAGCCCTCGTGCGGATGAACGGCAAACTCGTTCGCGAAAGCACCGAGCCCAATCCCTTCAACGCCACTACTCGACTCGCACTCGCCTCCCTTGATGACGATGCACTGATCGAACACTGCTTTCTCGCATGCCTCAGCCGGCGGCCCAACGAGGCCGAGCAGGAGTTCTTTCGCACCGCCTGGGATGGGCTGACTTCCGAGACGAACGATGCAAAGCCTCCCACGGCGGCACAGCGGGCTCAGGATCTCTGCTGGACGCTCCTCAACGCCCCCGAGTTTTCTTGGAACCACTGAACTTCACGGACTGCCACCATGCGTTTTCTGCATCTGCCGCGAAGGCTGCATCGTCAGGCCGTGTTTCGGGGAGGCTTTGGCGGGAGTGTCTGCACGCGCCGCAGTCTGCTCGGAGGCCTCGCCGCCAGCACCGTGGCCTTTTCGCTCCCGCCCCTCTCAGCGCGAGCTTCTTCCGCCCGTGGAGCTGAACGTCCCGCCTCACTGATCACACTCTGGATGGGGGGAGGGCCGAGCCAACTGGAAACCTGGGATCCCCATCCAGGCGGTGCGATCGGCGGACCGACGAAAGCGATCAACACAAGTGTGCCAGGCCTGCAGATCGCTGGCGGACTCCCACAGATGGCCGAACGGATGGACCGGGTGTCGCTGATCCGTTCCCTCGTGAGCAAAGAAGGAGACCACGAGCGGGGCACCTACTTTGTGAAGACCGGCTATCGCCCAGACCCAACCGTACAGCACCCGGCGATCGGCGCGGTCCTTCCCTACCAACTCGACGGTGAATCGATTGGCACGGGGTTGCAGATGCCGCTCTACGTCTCGATCGGCAACGGTCGCTGGACCGGTCGCGGTGGCTACCTCGGAGAGAAATTCGATGCGTTTCGCGTGCCGAGCCCAGGCAAAGGGGTCGAAAACTTGCGAGCCGGGGTGAACGAACCGCGGCGGGAGACGCGTCTCGCTGGCTTGGAACTGCTCTCGAGCACCTTTCGGCAGGGACGCGAAGGGCATCGCGGCGCTGTGCGACACTCGGAAACCGTGCACGACGCCTTGGCATTGATGGACTCCGAGCACCTCAAGGCTTTTGAGATCGAGAGCGAGCCGGAGGCGGTCCGCGCTCGATACGGAGACAGCGACTTCGGCCGCGGCTGCCTCGTGGCCCGCCGACTCGTGGAGGTGGGAGTACGATCGGTTGAGGTGTCGCTTGAAAACTTCGACGGACACGCCGCCAACTTTGCGATTCACGATCGCCTTGTCGGCATGCTCGACCCCGCCATGGCCGCGCTTCTTGACGATCTTCGTGAACGCGACCTCGAGTCCTCCACGATGGTGCTCTGCATCGGTGAGTTTGGCCGAACCCCCAGAATCAATCCGCTCGATGGCCGTGACCACTGGCCACATGGGTTCTCGGCGGTCATTGCTGGCGGTGGCATGCCCGCCGGCTGTGTGATCGGCGAGACCGATCCCGCAGGGGGCGACGCCCCGAATGACCCGATTCCCGTGCAAAACCTCTACGCCACGATCCTCTCCAAGTTTGGAATCGACCCGGCGGTGGAGTTGATGACACCCGTGGGACGACCGCTGGCGATCTGTGACGGCGCACCGATCGACCGTCTGCTTTCGTAACCCCCGGCTCTGGTTACTGGCACTCAGGCCTGTCGCTCGTCACGAGCCGATGCCTGAGAAACCCACTCGGCAAGAACATCGGCCTGCGTGAACCTCTTTCTCCGGTCGCCACCGCCGCCGCCATGGAGTATCGTTTCAAACAGGGGGGGGAGATCCCCTTGCTTGAAACGTTGCTTGGATGTTGGTGAGGCTCGCATGACATCGCCAAACAACGCGGCCCCGCAGCGCCGCGCAGCAGATGGGCCCGTGGAGCTGCCACAGGGCAATCCATCGATCAGTGCGGCTGCCGGTGTCGCGCTCGGTGACTCCGCAGACGCGACAGGCTCCGTATGCACGGGCCACTCCCTCGGCACAGGTCTCTCCGCACTCGGCACCGACTTTGGGCTCGCCCAACACACGCACCATGTCGGCAGCGGCGACACGGTCTCCACTGGCGACGATCCACTGGTGGGAGCCACGCTCGGCGATGTGCTCATCGAGTCGATGATCGCCGTGGGCGGCATGGGACGCGTCTACCTTGGGCGGCAAACCCTCCCTCCCAGACCTGTCGCCGTGAAACTCATGCGGCACGTCGGGAGAGCCTCTCTCACCGAACGCTTCCGGCAGGAAGTGGAGGTCCTCGGTAGGCTCGTGCACCCCAACATCGCACAGGTTTTTACGGCTGGTGAATACCAACTCGGCCGCGAACGATTGCCCTACTTCGTGATGGAGTTCATCCCCAACGCGAAGTCTTTGCTGCGGCACTGCGATCAGGCAAACCTCTCCG
>JBMTLP010000531.1:0-2715 GCA_049433245.1 Pirellulales bacterium | reverse complement strand
CACAAAGGCAGCCGGTTATGCGAGCACGCTGCCTGCACGCGATCAGCATGCTGGCTGTCAGTTGCGTGCTTGCTTCCATCTTCGAATCGCCAGCACAAGGGCAAGTTCAAGACGCCGGCCTCTGGCTTGGCGCCTTCTCTCAGGGCCAACTCAGCCCAAAAGGGCTTGAAGATGCCCGCACCCGTTGGTGGTTTGACGGCAACGCCCGTTTTCTGGGTGATGATTTTGAACTGTTTCAGGGTGTGGTCCGCCCCGGCCTGGGCTATCAGCTCACCGAAGAGCAGACGGCGTGGATGGGCTATGCATGGATCGGCGAAAGCCTTCCGGACCTCACATTTCACGAAAACAGAATCTGGGAGCAGTGGTCGCTGGCCCGTGATCATGGCGACGTGACCATTCAGTTGCGAAGCCGACTCGAACAGCGATTCGTCTCACTGGGCGACGACGTGGGGTGGCGGTATCGGCAGATGGTACGGCTTCAAAAACCCATCGATCGATATCCGAATCTGCTGTGGGTTGCTTGGGATGAGGTCTTTTTTCACCTCAACGACACCGACTGGGGGGCCCGCACAGGCTACAACCAGAATCGATTGTTTGTCGGGATTGGACGCACGCCGCCATCACGAAGCAGTCGCAGAACTGAGATTGGCTACCTCTATCAACAAATCCAGGTTGCCGAAGACGGCGCCGACCTCAGCAACCACATTCTCTCCATCAACTTTTTTTTCAGTCCCTAGCTGGCAGGACGCCGAACCGCTCGAGACAGGTTGGCCAATGGCACTTCGGTAAGCGTTGCCCCAGTAGGGAGAACGATGAGGAGCAACGGCCCTGTGCAGCAGTCCAGGCTGCGCCACGGCAACCGCACTGGGCTGGTCTTTTGGAGGCTAGGTTGGAGCGATCGCAGGGGTTTCAGTCGTTCCTGACTTCTCGCAAGACTGAAACCTGACCGGTGCTCAGATCGTAATATGCCGGTACAATCTCGATCTCATTGGCAGCCTCCATCTTGGCCAGAATCTCGCTCTGCTCACGGATTGTTGCGACAGCGAGCCGCACATTCTCTCGACATATATGGGCCACGTAGGCGGGGTTTCCACTGGAGTGCTCGCCCTCAAACGGCGCGGCCCGCGTAATCGCAGGTCGTATTTTGGCAAGCATGGGAGTGATGTTGCCAAGTTCCACGTTGTCGATGGCAGCCTGCACCGCGCCGCAGTGAGTGTGACCCACCACGAGGATCAGTTTGGCACCAGCCACATGGCAGGCAAACTCCATGCTTCCAAGAATGTCTTCGTTGACAAAGTTGCCTGCGACACGGGCGACGAAGACATCACCAATGCCACGATCGAAGACGTCTTCAACCGGCACTCGACTATCGAGACAGGAAAGGATCACCGCCTTGGGGAACTGACCCACGTAGGCAGCACGAACCTGCTTTGAATGATTCCGCAGTGTGAGATCGTTCGCAACAAATCGCTGATTCCCGGCCATCAGTTCTTCCAGCACGGCCTTGGGAGTGAGGGCCTGCTGTTCTTCACGGGTGAGCACATCCCCGAGAGCCTCTCTTTCAGTCTCTGCAATCAGTGCCGAGTCGACGTTCGTTTCGTTCCCATTCGCGTGCAGCGAGGAATGGGCACTGATGATGAACGTCAGAGCCAAGCCCGAATACAGGCGCATTCGACAAAAAGGCACCATATGGTCAAAAACACTTCGAAGCATGGCTGGAGTCTCCCTGCCGTTGTTGCGGTGAATCTCGAAGCAGCCTACCAGTACCACAGACGTCTGTCGCATGGGCCAACGTCCGCACAACAGCCAGCCGACACGTTTATCACGTGGATTCGTTGAGCGGGTGAGAACGGCGATCGACACAGGCTCAACTTCTGAGGAACGCGACGATCGTCAACATCCGGAACGACCGGCCATCCGCCGTCCGGTCCAGGACGAAGTCGTAGCTGCGGAGATCCTGTCGCCAGATGCGTTCCACCCGTTTACCGTTCATCCACCAGCCTTCAGCCCGCAGAAGCGTCTTAGCCTGCGCTTACTTTACCGGTCGGTTACGGCCGAGGGCCGCACGCTCCTGCCAGCGGAGGATCAAAACCGTGATCACCGTGGAGACTAGGATCTGGGCGACAAGCCCAGACAATGGGATCCACAGGGCTGGATCATAGTCACCAAGATACCGCCAATACTCCGGCACCCCGTTGCCCTCGCTCCGACTGCCACGATAAGACCAGTAGAGTGGTGAGAAGAGCATGGCGGCCACCTGGAGAAAGCCGCCCGTAATCGGCAGGATTGTGGCCCCGAGCAGGATCTGGGGCGTGATCAAGAGCGGCACCGCCAGCACACCCTTGTCGGTTGTGCGGACACAGGCGGAGACGATCAAGCCAATCGCGGCACAGGCGACCGCACCGAGCCAGTTGAATGTGCCGGAAAGCCATGGGCCGCGGTAGTACATGGCCGCGGGCCTGTGGCCGCCGAGGGAGTCACGGATCATGAATCCGACTTCGACCGTAGCGGTAAATATCGCGACCTGAACGGCCAGCACGATCGCCAGCGCGAGCACTTTCGCCAGCACATAGGCAGCAAACCGCAGGCCGTGTCGCCGCTCAAGATCGAGCATCGGACGCTCTTTGACGATCTCACGAAAGCCGGTGACAAACCCGAGAATCATCATGCAGATGCTCATCAGCGAGAGCCACTTGAAGGTGCCGGCGGGATCCG
>JBMTLP010000530.1:0-2719 GCA_049433245.1 Pirellulales bacterium | reverse complement strand
ATAACGCCGCAGCGGCCCCCCACAAAACAGGCGATCGAATCACGACCGCGGCCAGCGCATTGATCGTTGACACTGTCTTTACCTCGCGGGCAGCCGTGGTTCTCCCGGCCGGAAACCTTTACTCAGCCGGGACGACTCCTTTCACCCTTACCATCGACAGGGTTTCACCAAGCGATTGAATCGAATCTGAAGAACTGGCGAAACAGCGCTCTTTGCGAGAAAGCTACGCCGCGACGCGGGAAGATGCGCGGCCTACAGAGACTGCGCCGACTGCGATTGGTAGCGACTCCGCGCCGACGCACTGCTGCAAGCCAAGGGCCCGGGTTGGGTGAACGCTCGGCCGGCTCGGAACCAAACCTCAAGACACCGTCGGCAGCGATTGCCGCTGATACCGCGTCGGGTCCTGTACGCCGGCATCGCGAAACCCACGCTGTCGCTCGGCGCACTTGTTGCACGCCCCGCAGTGCCACCACCCGTCCGCATGCTTCACCGGCGCGAGGCACGACATCGAAGCGGCGAGCACGCCCGCATCCGCAGACCGCACAAGGTCTGACTTGACGATCCCACGAAAGGGAGACGCGAGAACGACATCAGCCCCGGCCGACGTCGACACCAACCCTGCCAAGGTGCGAAAAAACGGGAGGGAGGCGTCGGCGAACGGGTTACCCGCGAGCGTGGCGATCGCCAAACACGAGATTCCTTCGCGAGCACACCAGAGCAGCGGCTTGATCGCGAGCACGGCGTTTCGCCCCAGGAGTTCAACCGCAGCGTCGTCGGTGCGGGCATCGGGCACGCCGCGACCATGAACACTCCAGTGCCCACCATAGAGGTCCGCCAGCGGCATCGAGAACTCCACAAGCGGCATCACGCTGCCCTCAGTGAAGAGCCGCCGCACCTCATCGACCGCGTCTCGTTCGGCCTGCTCCCAAGCCAGCCCACACGACACGTAGATCGGCACCACCGGCCCCGTTTGGGCCAACGACGCCAGCAGCACCGCGCTGTCGAGGCCGCCACTGACCAAGGCGGCCACCCGCTCGCTCACGGGGATCCCGAGTTCTAGGCGTGCGTCAACGTGCATGCAAGTTGCTCCTGAATCCGCTGAGAACGAACGCCGCAGCCCCACCCGATCGGCCTTGCCGTGCACGACAGCGTGTCCGTACTGTCTTCGCCATCTTCTCGTCTGTGTGGACCTGCCGCCGAGGATTCTCGCATGCTGCCAGCCCCCGAACCAACAGCACCGCTTCCGTCACCGCGTCTGCCAGCCACGCCCAACGACCGTGGTTTGCTTTCGCTGCGGTGGCATCCCACGCTGTGGGGTTTGGCGGGAGCCTTGAGCTTGCTGCTCGCCGCCCACCTCATCACCCCACCGTGGGCCGTCGGTCAACGACAGCCGTCCCCCGATGGGCTCGCACCGACGGCCGACAGCATGTGGTTGTGGATGAGCCAGCGAGAGGGGGACCCCAACCAACTGCTCCTCGCCATCGACCGCGAAACCCGCCATGCGGCCGTCTATCACGTCGATCTCACCAGCGGCACCTTGACCCTGCGGAGCACCAGAAACCTCTCGTGGGACCTGCTTGTTGACGATTTCAATGGTCGCGAACCGAGCCCGACCGCGCTGCGAAACATGCTCGAAACCGGCGATACCCCCCGCTAAAACGCTACCGCCGCGCTAACCGACAAACTCTTCGCGGCCGGCGGTGCGTCCCGTGCGTAAAATAGTGGTCCGGGTGGGGACGATACGCCTGTAGGTCGATCGCTCCACGATGTCGATCATGGGTTCTTCGAGCGCCTAGAGAGAGTCGCAGACATGGCAGGAAAGTTCCTCACCCTCGACGAGGCGGCAGCCGCCCTCGGGATCTCGGCGGACGACGTGCAGAAGTTGGTCGATCGGAAAGAACTTTTCCCGCTTCGCGACGGCACTTCGCTGAAGTTTAAGAGCGAGGAGATCGAGCGCCGCAAGCAAGACAGCGGTGACATCGGGTCTTGGGAGCAGACAGCCGGAACCGACGACGACCTGATGATCGACCTCGGCAGTTCACCCGACGTGTCGCTGTCGCTCACCCCGGAACCCGCGGCTGGCAAGAAGGACGATGAGCTTCAGTTCGTCGACGATCTCGCCCTCAGTGGCGGCGACTCGCTGCTGACGGGCTCGAGTGATGACCTCGATTCGATTCTCGCCTCCGGAGCAGCGGGCAGTAGTGACGTCACGCCACCGCCGGCCGCCAGGGGCAGCACCGACGACCTGGCTCTCGACGACCTCGAACTCGGCAGCGGCAGTGGTAGCCTGAGCGACAGTGGTGGGATCGCCGCGTCAGGGGCGAGCGGGCTTGAACTGGGCGACGACTCGCTCGAGATCTCGGGCATCGAGCTTGGCGACAGCGGCATCGCTTCCGGCATTTCCGGGGTGGATGGGCTTGAAATCGGTGGGGCAATTTCCGACGTGAGTCTCGCCGGTGATGACCTTGGCGACGTCGAACTCTCGGCCGATTCGCTCGACGAGGGCTCTGGCTCGACCGATGAACTCGATCTTGGAGGTGGAGGCGATGACTTCGACCTCGGCTCACCCCTTGGTGAAGATGAGAGCGCCTCGCAGGTGATGGAACTCTCCTCCGAGTCTGGCGAAGGCAGTTTCTTCGGTGACGCCCTTGATGGCGCAGGCTCGAGTTTCGGCGATGAGAGCGGGGTGGGAAGTTTCTCGAGTTCACTCGCCGCAGCC
>JBMTLP010000529.1:0-2738 GCA_049433245.1 Pirellulales bacterium | reverse complement strand
AACCGCTCCAGCAGATAGCCCAGCGGCACAGCCACCCACAGCGAAAGCAGGGCCGCGAGGGTGCAACTCACCAGCGTCATCCGCACCGCGAACAGGATTTCCGGCTTCGTGAGCGCTGCTGCCAAATCCGCCCGAGATGTCGAGGCCACGTCCGCCGCCAGGAGGGCCAGCAGCAACACCACGTAGCCTCCCCCAAGCACACCACTCGTCACGAAGAACGGCCAGTCGGCTCCGGCACGAAAAGGCTGCGGATGCCGATCGCCTGAGGGCATGCCTCGGAGGTGGGTCGATCGTGTCTTGGAGGAGTCAGCAGTCATGCAGCAGATCACTCAGCCAGTGGGAGCGATCCATCCGCAGCTACCCAGCGGAAACCCTCCGCCTCAAAGATCTCCCGGGAAGCCTGTGAGCGAAACTGCTCGCCAAGCCTTTCCGCAAGCCGCCTCACAGGCGACTCCGTCGCCACACCGTAGGGCTGACTCGCAATCGAACAGGGGAGATCGGTGATGCGGATTGCATCGAGAACGTCACCGCTCCCGACGGCGTTGCTGAGATACACCACCGCCGCGTCCAGCGACCCACTCCGCATCTGGTTGACGAGCATGTCACCGGTCGGCGTCTGCACAACGACGTTCTCCATCACCTGCTCCTGAACGCCCCCCTCGGAGAGCGTCCGCTGCGTAAGCCAGCCCATCGCACACTGCTTCTCATGGCCAATCCCCACCCGAAGCCCCGGCTGGGAGAGGTCGCTCAGGCTGCTGATGTCTGCAGGGTTGCCCTTGGGCACCAGGATCACCAGTTCGTTCTGCGAGATTTCATCGGCATCAGAAAAGCGGGCCGCGACTTGGTTCATAAACTCGACATCGCACGCGAAGTAGGCATCGGGCACGCGGCCCGCCTCCATCTGGGCCACGAGGATTCCGCAGCCGTTGTAGACGCGTGTCACGGTCACACCCTCGCGGGCTTCAAAGGCGACCAGCGTTTCCTCGATCGCTGGTCTCAGCATCGAACCGGCGTAGAGCGTAAGTTCCGGTTGATCGCTCCAGGCATCACCATCGAGTGGCGCGAAGCCGTGCTCCTGATACTGGACCAGCCCGCGGTCGGCAGCCGCGATGTAGCGCGCCAGGTGATAGGCAGCGTGCGGCTGCGTCGTCCCCGACGCTACACCCAGCCCGACCTCGGAACGAATGCCCTGGAGAGCCTCGAAAGCCACGGCTTCCAAATCGGGATAGTCGTGCAGCACCGCGTCGTACACGATGCCGGCATCGGCGGCGTTGAGCTTGACCGCATTGGCCACTTCGTTGACCGTGGTCATAAAGACATCCACTGCTTCTGCCATGGGCTCCCACTCGCCGCTGGCTTCAAACGCGCGTTTGGTGACCATACCGATCGCCGTAGCATCGGGGTTGGCCATCGCCAACCGCAGGTCGCCCGCCACAAGATCCTCGAGTGTCGCGAGGCCAAGCGGGTTTCCCCGAGGCACCGCCACAACCGCTCGCATCTCCGCCAGCGGAAACCGCGACTCGATCAGCCCCTGCTCGGCCGCCATCTCAAGATAAGACGCATCAGCTGGCAGAAAGAGGTCCGCGGTTCCACGGATCGACAACGACGCAAGCAAGGTTTGCGACGGTCCGTACTGCACGACCACCTCACGGCCGGTCTCCGCGCGGTAGTCGGCCAGGATCGCCTCGATCACGGAGCGATTGCTGGCCGCACAGAAGAGCACGATCGGTGGTGCGACGGCCGCGACCTCCGCCTGCGGACCCCGTTGCCCGTCGCGCTGTGCCGGGGTGAGCAATAGACCACCCAGGCCCAGCAGCCCAGCCAATGACAGCACCACGGCCACAGCGGGGAGCGTGCGACCGCGTCGTGATCGATGAACCACACTCCTCACGGTGCGACCCTCAACGGTGCCGCACTGGGTCGGGAGCGGCCAGCTGGAATCGGCACGAGTTCCAACTTGCGTGTCGTCGCAGGCTCACCCGCAGGCTGAGGCAACGCGGCGAGGCCTTCCCCAAACAGCACCTGCTCCCAATCAACTGGCAGGAGCAGATCGAAGCCAGGATTGAGTTGCTTCACCTGGCAGGAGCAGGCTCCACAGAGAAACGCCGTGAACTCGGCCAAGGCATCGCCTGTCAACGTAGCTGCAGGAAGCACAGCCGCCGCGCGTCCCCGACCAAAGACTGGGACCACCAACGCCGCCTGCGGATCGAGCGTCTCTCCTTCCGCAGCCGACTCTTGGTGCCCTGCCAGCAACGTCGCCCGCAGCAGCTCTTCACCGCCGGCACCAGCCGGTACCGTCAGCACCGAAAAACGAACCTCCAGTGGGATGGCTGCGAGCAACTCCGAACCAGGCAGACCGATCCCACGAGGCAGCACCGTGTCTTCTGCCAACCGGGGCAGTTCGTCGTCGAGAAGTTGCGCCGCGTGCGTGGCTGCAACAGGATCTGTTCCCTCCAGCACCAGCCACACAACCGCGTCGCCGGTGGCCAGTCGCCGGATCAGTTCCTCTTGCCACGGCCCCCCTGCGAGCGCTGCCTTTGCCTCGGTAAGCGCACCGCTCCAGAGCCGTCGTGCCACCTGGCCGCGGCTGTGCCGCGCGATCTCAAGCGTTCCCCGATCCGCATCTCGAGCCAGTTGCTCGGTCGCGGGCGTCCGCTCGACAGCAAGATTCAGCGGCCCGCCGTTTGGCTGGGCCCAATCCTCGAGCCAGTTTAGGGCGTCTTTCGTCGCCGCCGTCG
>JBMTLP010000528.1:0-2743 GCA_049433245.1 Pirellulales bacterium | reverse complement strand
GGCCGGTGGCGCAGCGGTTGAGCAGCAAGGGCTGGATGCCGCTGGTGAAACTGCTGACCAACCGTGCATCGAAACTTGCCGCCGCGGGTGGGTCGGGAATCCGTTGACCTCGCAGTGGTCGTGCGTCGTCGGGGTGTCGCAGCGTGGCTGGGCGATTGGAGGCAGCCGATGTGGGGCTGGGGGCCGGTTCTGCTGCCGCCGCCGGCTCGATCCAGCCGCGGGGCACGCTTGCGGGGGCGGAAACCGCGGCAGCGGCTTGTTCCTCGCCGTGGGCAGACGAGATCGTGTTCGGCCATGTCGGCAGGCACGCTGCGAGCAACGCCGTCGCCGTGAGCAGCGAGGCAGTTTCGTGGTACAGGCGGGGGGCAGGGCATTGCATGGTGAGCCTCGCTCGAGCAGACACAGTTTTCGAGGGCGAGGACCGTAGGAAAAAGAGGAGGGCGGGGTCAACCCTCGGTGGCTCCGCCAACCAGCAATTTGCGGCGTTGTGGTGGGTTGTGAGGGCGGTCTACACTCCCTCGGTGGTGGCGTTTTTGCCCCTCCGGCCGCGTTCCAGCAGGCGCGGCTGTCGCCAGTCTTTCAGCGGAGTACCCACACTGATGGAGCGGACGTTCGTGATGTTCAAGCCCGATTGCATGGAGCGCGGGCTGCTCGGGAGCATCCTTTCTCGCTTTGAGCGGAAGGGGCTGCGGTTGGTCGCCATGAAGATGCTGCGGATCACGCCGGAGTTGGCCCGTCAGCACTATGCCGAGCACGTCGAGAAGCCGTTCTATCCGGGGCTCGAAGCCTTCATCACCGCGTCGCCGGTGGTGGGCACGGTGATGGAAGCTCCGGAAGTCGTCCGCGTGGTCCGCGACATGCTCGGCGCCACGAGCGGTCTCAAGGCCGCTCCGGGCACGATCCGTGGCGACCATTCCGCGAGCCGGCAGATGAATCTCGTGCACGCGTCCGACTCGCCAGAGAGCGCGGCCCGCGAGATTGCCCTCTACTTCAAGCCTGAAGAGATTCAGCAGTGGGATCCCACGCTCGCCTGCTGGCTGCAAGCTCCCGACGAATGATGCACACGACCCCGCCCGGCGTTGTTACCGCAGCGCCGCGGCGGGTGTGTCGGCGGCGAGCCTGTCGATCATGTCGTGCGTGGCTCGTTCGACGGCCTGCTGCCATTCCGTCTCGCTCAGTCCACCGTTGATCTCTGCGCGGGCGTGGGCGTAAATGATGTCGCGAGCACTGACGACGATGGCCCCGAGGCCGTCTTCGTGGAAGGCGCCGTGCACGTCGGAGGCCCGGCCGCCCTGGCGACCGAAGCCGGGCACGAGAATCCAGGTGTGGGGCATGGCGGCCCGCATCTCATCAAGCTGCTTGGGCCAGGTGGCGCCCACGACCGCACCCACGGCACCATATCGTTCGCCGGCTGCCGTTCGCTCAGCCAGGGCTTCCACGCCCTTGGCCACGTGGCTGTAGATGGTGGTGCCATCCACTTCCAGGTCTTGGAAATCACGGCTGCCCGGGTTTGAGGTTTTCACGAGCACAAACATGCCTGCCTTGTGGTCTTCGCAGGCTTTGACGAAGGGCTCGAGCGAGTCGAGGCCGAGGTAGGGATTGACCGTCATCGCGTCGGCACCCCAGCAGCCCCCCAGCCAACCTGCGGCGTAAGCCTCGGCGGTGCTGCCGATGTCGCCGCGTTTGGTGTCGGCGAGCACGAGCAGGCCTTTGGCGTGGGCGTGGTTGATCACGCCGGCGAGGGCCAGCATGCCGTCGGGACCGAGGGCTTCGAAGCAGGCGGCCTGTGGCTTCACGATGGGCACGAGGCTGGCCACGGCGTCGATCACTTCGCGGCAGAAGGTTTCGTAGATCGCGGCGAGGTCAGCCGGCGACTTGGCCGCGGCCTCGCGGAAGATCGGCGGCAGCATGCCGGCCTTGGGGTCGAGGCCCACGCACGCGGGCGTCTTCTTGTGCTGGATGGCGGCGGTGAGGCGAGCTGAGAAGGAGACCTGGGCGTTCATGGTGGGCGACCTATGGGCGACCTGTGGGCGAGCCATGCTCGGCGATCTGATCGAGCAGTTTGGGGGCACCAGTGTGGCCGTTTGAGGGTGAGTTGGCGAGGGTGTGGCGCGGGAATCGCACGAAACCCTCGTCTGTGGGGGACCCGAGGGAGCGGGGCCGGCTTCCCGCTGCGGGGAAACTCGCTCGTGTTGCTGAAACGCTCGGCGTCTGCGATAGTGCCGGTCGTAGGGAGATCAGCCGAGCCTCGGCAAAGCCTTCTCTCTGCGGTTTCGGGGCGTGGCGCAGTCTGGCTAGCGCGCTTGACTGGGGGTCAAGAGGTCGCAGGTTCAAGTCCTGTCGCCCCGACTTGATTGAAAAACGCTTGTTTTTCATTGCAAACGATACCGGCTGACGGTCAGCCGAGCCGACGGAAATCGATCCGAAAGCGGATATGGAAAGCGGATATATCCGCTTTCGAGTCCGAAAGGAGTTTCCGATGGCTCGCAAGTCTGGCGAGATGCCGAAGGTGGCGATTCACGCCGCTTCTCAAAATGCCCGCGTCCGTATTGGCGGGAAGACCCACTGGCTCGGCAAGTGTGCCGCTGGCAGAGTCTCGAAAGAGCAGCTGGCCAGGGCCACCCGTATCTGGCAGGAGCACCTGCTTGGCGAGCAAACCCAGGACGTTCCCGCAGTTCCACCAACGCCAGTAGAACAGCCGCCCAACCCGATGCCTGAGCCCAGTGGGGTCTCGGTGGCTGCG
>JBMTLP010000527.1:0-2746 GCA_049433245.1 Pirellulales bacterium | reverse complement strand
GCGTACCTCACCGCCCTTGCCGATCCCTACCGCAGTGCGCTCGGCGACTCGCTCACCAACCGCGACGGAACCGAAACACGCCCCGTGGGACGCGCTACCGCTGCCGCGGAGTAGGCTCCCAATCCGGATTCGGCCAGCGGGCGGTCTCGAGATACGCCGTCACCGTGTGGGTGATGTCAGGATGCTCAGCCGCCACGTCCGTCTGCTCGGCCACGTCGGTTTCGGTGTCAAACAACTGAACCGGCTCGCCAAGTCGGCGAATCCCTTTCCAGCGGCTCTTGTAAAGACAGGCCTGTCGAAAGCCCCCTTCATGAAACTCCCAGTACAGGAACTCATGCTGTGGCTGCTGATCACTGTGGCCGGTTAGTTCCGGCACGATACTCAGGGAGTCCGTGCGATCGGGTGGGCTTGTGCCGGCAAGTTCGGCGGCGGTCGCCATCACAACGGCAAATGACCCAGCGAATCCCGACTCGCTCCCGGCGGTGACGGTCCCTGGCCACCAGGCAATCGTCGGCACGCGAATCCCGCCGTCGGTCAAGCTCCGCTTGATGCCTGAGTAGGGGCCCGACGGTGTGAACCGCTCAAGATTGTGCTTGCTCTCGTTGTGCGGGCCGTTGTCGCTGGTGAAGAGCACGAGCGTCTGCTCGGCGATGCCCTGCTCCCGGAGCCGGTCGAGCAGCCGACCCACGTGGTGATCGAGTCGCGTGATCATGGCAGCATGCCCCTTGTCCTGCTCCGGCCAGTCCTTGTCGGCGTAGGGACCAAAATCGGGCACGTTTGCCCCGTTGCCGAGTGCCTTCGTGCGCTCGTTGTTGGCATGTGGCGTTACGAGGCTCCAATACAAGAAGAACGGAGCATCGTGATCGCGACTGACAAACTCCAAGGCCCGTTCGGCAAACAGATCGTCGGCAAACTCCACCTGCTCTGTGGCATAGCCACCCCCAAACTCGCCAACCGGGGTCACCACGTTCTTGAGCATCACTTTCGTTTCGTTTTCCCAGAGGTAGTCCGGGAAGTGGTTGTGAGCGCGATGCTGGTTCAAGTAGCCAAAAAACTCATGAAAACCCTGCTTTCGAGGCAAGCCGCTCTCGGCGCCGCCCACATCACCGAGCCCCCACTTTCCAAAGAGCGCCGTCTGATAGCCCGCTGCCGCCAACACTTCCGCCACGGTCTCATCTTCATCGAGGAGCGCCTGCGCTCGCGGATTCGTGCGACCAGCGTTGCCACGCACACGCGTATGGCCATGATGCTGCCCGGTCATCAACACGCTTCGTGAGGGGGCACAAACCGTGGCCCCGGCGTAGAAGTGCGTAAACCGCATGCCCTCGGCCGCCATCTGATCGAGGCGCGGCGTCTGCACCACAGTCTGCCCGTAGCAGCCCACTTCCCCATAGCCGAGATCATCGGCCAGGATCACTACGATGTTCGGCCGATCAGCCGCCACCGCCACCGGTGCGATCAGGCACACCCCCCACACGGCCATCGCCACGCGCCAAACCGTGCTCTGCACACCCGCCATGCCTCGCCCTCCCAATCGCTTCCACTCGTGTTTCATGATCCGCTACGTTCGCCAGAACATCGACTCCCTCGGCCCATGATAGACCACCTGCATGGCAGGCGTTTCCACCCGTACGTGCCCAGCCGCAATCGAATCCACGCCGCCGATGACCATGCCCGAAGTGAGCAGTGTCCGCTCAATCGGATATGCGGTCGAGCCGGTGAGGATCATGTCTTCCACGTGGCGGCACAGTGGATTAAAGAAGTCGGCCGTGCTGGCACCGCGTGTTGGCATCGGGAGCATCATCTGGCAACTGATGATTTCGCCGGTGTCTGACCGCATGCCAGCGTAGTTAAAGTCCTGAATGCCTGTGAGGAAGATCGCGGTGTGAAAGCCATCGCGATGTTCGACGAACAACCCCTTCGTGTTGGGCAACATCTCGCGAGCCCAAGAGATCGTGATGGGGGCTGACGGATAGCCGCCGTCGACGGGAAGATTGTGGCTGCGGCACAGGGCTGCCACGAAGAGTTTCGCCGTCGTTTCACGCATCGCGAGCAGGTCATACATCACATCACCTGAGAGCGCATGCACCGAGCGGACTCCAACTTCCCCCCCGGCCCGGCGTTCCGACATGCATTGGGCCGTCTCGTAGGCGTGGAAATCGTAGCTGTCGATGCCCCCATAGGCGACGCACACGCTTTCAGCGAGGGGCACATCAAATGGCACATCGATCGACGGGAGTCTCCAGGTCACCGGCAAGGAGCTTCCCGCGTAGAACGGAAAGCCGAGGCGACGCGAGGCGTCCACCATCTGCTGGCACTCGCCCCAGTCTGTGGAGAGATGCTTGTCGTTGAACACCGGCACGCTTCGTCCGCTGTCCTCAAACACCTTGACGATTTTTTGAAACCACTCGTAGCGCGGATAGCGAGTCTGCCCCTTTGCCGTCTGCGGATAGTCCCCATGCTCACCGATGATCACCACACCGTCGACCGCGAGTCTCTCCCCACCGAGTGTGAGTGCCTCTTCGACGGTGGGAAACGACGCGAGTCCATATTTTTTGATGCGGGCCTTCCCCAGGTCGTCGTCACGAAACTGGTCGATATAGACGCCTGCCACGTCAAGCCGTGGAGCTTCCCAACTCCCCTGCCAAATCTGCCCCATAGCGAAGCGGTCGAGGAAGTGCTGTGGGTGGGAATGCTGATGCACCGTCGTTCCAAGAAACGCGATCTTTGGTCGCGCCCCGACCGG
>JBMTLP010000526.1:0-2722 GCA_049433245.1 Pirellulales bacterium | reverse complement strand
CCACCTTGATCACATCCTTGAGGCGGTCGGTGATACGGATGTAGCCATCATCATCGATGTGGGCGATGTCTCCGGTGTGCAGCCAGCCGCCATGCCACAGTTCGCGGCTTCGCTCCTCGTCGCGATAGTAGCCCTCGGTGAGCCAGGGGCAGCGGAGCACAAGTTCGCCTGTTTCGCTGCTCCCCAGCGGAACAAGGGCGTCGTTCGTTCCCCAGATGCGGGCGGCCACCAACGGAAAGGCAAACCCGGTGCGGCAGAGCACATCGAGTTGCAGGTCAGAATCCGCCTGCTCGTGTTCGGGCTTCCAGTGGGGAGCGGCGACCACCGGGCACGTTTCCGACATGCCGTATCCGCCCATGATGCGGATGCCTCGGGAGTGGGCTGCTTCGGCGAGACCCTTGGGCAGGGGCGCACCCCCGATGACCAGTTTCAGCCCGTGAAAGTCGACGCCCTCAGCGGCCGGGTGGTTCAGCAGCATCTGCACGAGTGTGGGCACGCAGTGCGAGAAGGTGACCGCGTGGCGCTTGAGTAGCGCAGCGAGCCGGTCAGGCTCATACCGCCCCGGGTAAACCTGCTTCAGCCCAAGCATCGTGGCGAGGTACGGAATACCCCAGGCGTGCACATGGAACATCGGCGTGAGCGGGAGGTACACATCGCCTGCATGAATGCCGACGGGATGATGGTGGGCTGCGAAGCCGCTGCATGTGGAGAGCGTGTGAAGGACGATCTGCCGGTGCGTAAAGTACACACCTTTGGGGTCGCCGGTGGTGCCCGTTGTGTAGAAGAGCGTGGCCACCGTGTTTTCATCCAGGTCAGGCCAGGGAAAGCCGGAGTCGACGCGGTCGCGCTGCGCTTCAAGCAGGGGCTCGTAGTCGCCGGCCAGCGTCAGCGATGTGGCGGGGGGCAAACTCTCGTCGGAGAGGGAGACCCAGGTGCGAACGCCAGGCAGCGAACTGGCGAGCCCCTCGACCACGGGCAAGAAGTCGGGGTGAAACAGCAGCACCGAGTCGTCGGCATGGCGGATGGTCCATCCCATCTGCTCCGGTGTGAGCCGCACGTTGACGGTGTGCAACACGGCGCCGAGCATGGGGATGGCGAAGAACAGTTCCAGGTAGCGATGGCTGTCCCAGTCCATCACCCCCACCCGATCGCCCGGCCGGACCCCGAGTTCGACGAGCATCGCTGCCGCTCGATCGATACGAGCCAAAAACTCGGTGTAGTCGTGTTCGCGAAGGTCGCGGTAGGTGATGGTTTGCGTGGGAGCCCACGATCGGGCACGCAGGAGCAGGTCGCGAATCAACAACTGCTGAACGGGCTTCGCTATCCAAGGTTTCCCTGAGACTGACGCGTCCATTCCCATCCTCCCCACAGCATGCCTGACCGCGGCCTGGATCCGCCTTCGCCCCGAACCTTCCCCATAGCCCCTCACTTTACACGCCTCACCGCTCTTTGTCGGCCCTCGAGTGCGATCCAGGTGGAAGTGGATATGGACGGTGGGGCCGACTCGGCCGACAATCGTTTTCGACGTCGTGGTTGCGGGTGCGTGGTGGGCGCAGGTGCACGGTGTCGTCCTTGTGCAGTGAGACCCCATGGCTGATGTTCAAGAAACCGCCAAGAGAATCATCTCCAACGTGGAGCGAGCGATCGTTGGGAAGCGGCAGCAGCTGATTCTCTCGCTGGTGGCTTGGCTGTGTGAGGGGCACCTCCTCCTAGAGGACGTGCCGGGCGTGGCCAAAACCATGCTCGCCCGAGCGCTCGCGCTGAGTGTGGGAGGCAGTTTCAAACGCATCCAGTGCACGCCCGACTTGCTGCCAACCGATGTGACGGGAGGATCGATCTTCAATCAGAAGTCGGCGGAGTTTGAGTTTCGGCCCGGCCCAGTCTTTTCACAAATCTTGCTCGCCGACGAGATCAACCGGGCCACTCCCCGCACCCAGGCCGCGTTGCTTGAGGCGATGGCGGAAGGGCGGGTGACCGTCGATGGGGAGACGCGGCCTCTGCCGCGGCCATTCCTGGTGATCGCCACGCAGAATCCTGTCGATCACGAGGGGACCTTTCCGCTGCCAGAAGCACAGCTCGATCGCTTCCTGATGCGATTCACGCTCGGCTACCCGAGCTTTGAGGACGAACTCAAGATGCTCAGCGTGCTTGAGGCAGAGCACCCCATCGATCGGCTGGAGCCCGTGGTCACGACCGCCGAGTTGCTCGCCTGCCAGAAGGCGGTGCGGGGAGTGCACGTGGATCAAAAAGTCCGTGAGTATCTGCTTCACATCGTGCACCTTTCGCGAGACCACGAAGAGCTGAGCCTGGGCGGGAGCCCGCGTGCGTCGATCGCCCTGTTTCGCACGTCGCAGGCGATGGCGGCGGTGCGAGGGCGGTCGTATGTACGTCCAGACGATGTGAAGCGGATCGCGCCCGCCGTGCTCAACCACCGTCTCATTCTCAAGCCCGAGAGTCGACTGAGGCACGTGACCGCCGCCGCGGTGATCGATGAGATCATCGATCAGGTCACGGTGCCCACGGTCGACTGAGCCGAGAGAGCCATGTTGCACTGGATTCTGGCTGCCGCGATTGTGCTCGCCTTCTCGCTGGTCTTCGAGTTGACCCTCCTGGCCTATGCGATGGAGGCGATGGTGCTTCCGCTTGTCGGCAGCCGATTGCTCGCACGGCAGTGGATCGAGAGCCTCACCGCCGAGCGGGAAACAAGCCGGACCGTGGCTGA
>JBMTLP010000525.1:0-2753 GCA_049433245.1 Pirellulales bacterium | reverse complement strand
TCGAGTAGTAGCCTGAAAGCCCGATGTTCAAGCCAGCGATCGCAAACGGGATCCCCGCCCCAATGATCGCCAAGCATCCGACCAGCATCGTCCAGCCGGTATAGGGCATCTTCTTGATGAGGCCACCCATCCGCCGCATGTCGTTGGTATGGCAAGCGTGGATCACCGAGCCAGAGCACATGAACAGGAGGCTCTTGAAGAACGCGTGCGTCACAAGATGGAAGAGGCCGGCCACCCAGCCACCCAGCCCCAACGCCAGCATCATGTAGCCGAGTTGGCTGACAGTCGAGTACGCCAAGACCCGCTTGATGTCGGTGCACACCAGAGCAATTGTGGCCGCGATGAACAACGTGATCGCACCGATGTAGGCGATCACCACAAGTACGTCCGGAGAGAGCACAGGATAGAAGCGGCCGGTCAGATACACCCCAGCTGCCACCATCGTCGCCGAGTGCACGAGAGCCGACACCGGCGTGGGACCTTCCATCGCATCAGGCAACCAGACGTGGAGCGGAACCTGAGCGCTTTTCCCCATGCAGCCGCAGAAAATGCCGAGACCGGCGATCACGAGCAGCCAGTTGCCATAGCCCATTGCCCGCCATCCAGCCACCTGCTCATCAACAGCTGCTCTCGCTTCATCGGGCGATACCGCAGAGGCGATCTCGCCCACGCGATTCGCCGCGGCAGCGATCACCATCCCATCGGGTACCTGGAGAGCATGGTCCGTTTCGGCTGGCCTCACGAGGCTAAACAAACCTGGCTGCACAACCTGATGCCCCTCCGTGTCAACCGACACCGTGTCGCCAAAGTGCAACGTGCCGAGCGACCCCCAGAGAGCCATCAACCCGATCAGCATCCCAAAGTCGCCCACGCGATTGACGATGAACGCCTTGTTGGCAGCGGTCGAGGCCGTCTTTCGCTCAAAGTAAAAGCCGATCAAGAACCAAGAACAGATACCGACGAGTTCCCAGAAGATGAAGACCATCGCCAGATTTCCGGCGATCACAATCCCCAGCATGCTGAAGCAGAACAGCGACAGCGCCTGAAAGAAGCGTGGGAAACGACCCGGCCGATGGAGATGCGCTCCCGACGCAAGGGTCACATCGTGGTCGGTGATATCGTGCAGTTCGTCGTGCATGTACCCCGTGGCGTAGACGTGAATACACGTCGCGATGAAGGTCACCATCACGAACAACAGGACCGTCAGGCTGTCGATGTACCAGCCAATCGACAGCACAAGACTGGGGCTCCGGTACAGGGCGTACCAGTCGCCGGAATATGCAATCTTCTCTGCGGCAGCTTCGCCGCCGTCGTGATGGTCGGCGTGGCCGTCGGCATGCTCACCATGCCCTGCATCGCCGTGGTCGCCCTCATGGCCATCTGCGGATTCTGCTGCATGCTCTTCGGCAAACGCGACGAGAGAGGCTGGCGTCTTTCCCTCTGGTCGATCGGGAACGGTCCAAGCCGCATGCCCATCGTGGCCCGCTTCCTGAGACACCCCATGGTGATCGTCATGATGACCGGTGGCGGTTGGCGGATGAGCCACGAGCCAGTGACCAAACGCAAACAGCGACAAGGCGAACGAGGTGCCGATCGCGCCCGTCGCCACCCAGGCGGAGTTCTTGCCGTGCGGCCCCATCTTTGGACCGAAAAACAAAATGGCCGCAAAAGACCCCAGGGGTATCAGCCACGCCAACCCCAAGAGGGTTGAGAGCGTCGCACCGAGATCGGTTTCCACCAGTTCCACGTCAGCCCCGCGTTTATCTGTGCGCCTTCGTCGACTCTGCGCGCCGGTCAGCCCTTGAGATCATCAGCGCGGTCAACGTCGACCGTCGCGTGGTTGTTGTAGAAGTTCAGTGTGATCGCGAGCGCAACTGCCGCCTCGGCAGCCGCGAGCAGAATCACAAACAACGCCATCGCCTGGCCATCGAGCCCCAACAGTGACGCCTGTTCCCCCCGCAGCACCGGCGAGCCGAACGCCACGAAGTTCACGTTGGCCCCATTGAGCACCAGCTCAATTCCCATCAACACGCCCAACGCGTTCCGCTTGACCACCATGCACACGACGCCAGTTGTGAACAGGATGGCTCCAACCACGAGGTAGTGACTGACGCCGACAGGATCGGAAAGCAGGTTCATCGCACCACTCCTGTCAGGGTTTCGTCGCGACCAGCCGCAGATGACTTTCGCCGCTTGGTCCTCGCGAGATAGGCCGCCCCCACCAGCACCACCAACAGATGGACCGACACGATTTCAAACGGCAGGAGGTAACCCGAGCGAACTTGCCCGTCAGCCGGCGAAGGCTGGCCGCTGGCGATATCACCATCGACGCGAACGCCCACGAGCGCCATCCCAAGCGGCGTAGCGGTCGGCTGCGTCACGCTGCCCACAGCGGCCGGATCTCCGCCGCTCGACCAAGCCGGCCCAGTCACAGCCGCCTGCACCAGTATCGCGAGCAGCGCCCCGCCGACAACGCCAGCGAGAACTTTGTCCCGTGTGTGCGTCTTGATCGCCACAAACGGCTCCTGCGCGGTCAGCATCACACCGAAGATCAGGAGCACGAGCGTGCCGCCGACGTAGATCATCAACTGCATAGCACCGACAAACTCGGCCCCAGCCAGAAAGAAGAGTCCAGCCGTCGCGCCCAGAGAAAGCACGAGGTAGAAGGCCATCCTCACCACGTTGTCTGCGAGCACAACTGCGAGCGCCAGCCCACAGGCAAGAACCGCAAATAGCAGGAAGAAAAACCCGTG
>JBMTLP010000524.1:0-2760 GCA_049433245.1 Pirellulales bacterium | reverse complement strand
CCCCGCACCGCACGATTCCCAGGGCAGACAGCGGCGGCATGCTCACACTCGTCTCCTTAGCGTTTGGCGTGATGTTTTTCGCCGGTGGCGTGGGAGACTGGTCGGAACTTGCCAACATCAATGACCCGCTTCCGCAGGCCATGAAGAAAGTCGTGGGCGATGCTAGCGGCTGGCTGCACATGCTCGTCTGGCTCGGCCTGTTCGGGCTCGTGGCTTCCTTCCACGGCATCATCATGGGCTATTCGCGGCAGATCTTTGCCATGGCCCGTGCGGGCTACCTGCCAAGGCGGCTCGCCGCGCTTCACCCCACCCGAGGCACGCCCTGGGTGGCGATCCTGGCTGGCGGGCTGGTGGGAATCGCCGCCATCTTCAGCGATTCGGTGGTCGTTTTCGGGGGCCAGCCACTGACAGCCAATATCGTCACCATGGCGGTGCTTGGTGCGATGGTGATGTACATCGCGTCGATGGCGAGCCTGTTTGCCTTGCGTCGCCGGGAACCCAACCTGCCTCGCTCCTTTCCTGCCCTCGGCTACCCCTGGGTGCCGGGGCTGGCTCTTGTGCTGGCCGTCTTCTGCCTGGGCACGGTGATCTGGTCAAATCCGGGCGTGAGCCTCGTCTTCGGCGGGTTGATGACGGCGGCCGTCGGAGGGCATCTGCTCCTTGGCGTTGAGCGGTGAGGCACGCGCATGGGCTACCAGCACACCGTCGATAGCCGAGTGTGGCGTTTTGCCGACTTGAAGACCCTGCTGGCAAAGGCCTCACCACCTCGCTCGGGCGATGTGCTGGCAGGAGTCGCTGCGGAAACCCCGGTCGAGCGCACCGCCGCCCGGATGGCGCTCGCGGAACTGCCTCTGTCGCGTTTTCTCGAGGAACCGGTCGTGCCCGCCGAGACCGACGAGGTCACGCGGCTGATCTACGAAAGCCATAACGCAGATGCCGCTGAGACTGTGGCCCATCTCACCGTGGGTGACTTTCGGGACTGGCTGCTGAGCGACCACGCTGACGAAGCCACGCTGAGCGCAGTTCGCTCAGGACTCACCCCTGAGATGGCGGCAGCGGTCAGCAAACTGATGCGCAATCAGGATCTGATCAGCGTGGCGAGGAAGTGCCGGGTCGTCACCCGCTTTCGCAACACGCTCGGGCTTCCCGGCACCCTGGCGATGCGGCTGCAGCCGAACCACCCCACCGACGATCCCCGGGGCATTCTCGCCGGTATCCTCGACGGGCTCATGTATGGCTGCGGCGACGCCGTGATCGGGGTGAATCCCGCCGGAGACGACATGGCCACCCTGGCCCTGCTCCTGCAAACGCTCGATGATGTGCTGCAGCGTTTTGCGATCCCCACTCAGGCCTGCGTGCTCGCCCACGTCAGCAGTCAAATCGAGGCGATCAACGCTGGGCTTCCAGTGGACCTTGTCTTTCAGTCAATCGGCGGGACCGAAACGACCAACCGCAGCTTTGGCATCAACCTGGCCATGCTTCGCGAAGCGCACGAAGCGGCTCTCGCTACCCAGCGTGGCACCGTTGGCAACCAGGTGATGTATTTCGAAACTGGGCAAGGGTCGGCGTTGTCAGCCAACGGCCACCACGGTGTCGACCAGCAGACCTGCGAAGCGAGGGCCTACGGCGTGGCAAGGGCCTTCGACCCCCTGATCTGCAACACCGTTGTGGGGTTCATCGGCCCCGAGTATCTCCAAGACGGCAAGCAGATTCTTCGGGCGGGGCTTGAGGATCACTTCTGCGGAAAGCTGCTCGGTCTGCCCATAGGATGCGATGCGTGCTACACCAACCATGCGGATGCCGACGCCGACGACATGGACACCCTGATGACGCTCCTGGCCACGGCGGGCGTGACATTCCTGATCGGTGTGCCTGGCGCGGATGATGTGATGCTCGGCTACCAAAGCCTGTCCTTCCACGACGCGCTCTACCTCCGGGAGGTCTTCGGCCTGCGGAGGGCCCCGGAGTTTGAAGCGTGGCTTGAGGCGATGGAACTTGTGGACAGCCGCGGGCGGCTGCTGCCTGTGTCGCCACGTCACCCGCTGCTAGCTTTGCCGTCGTAAACTACAGGGTCTGTCCTCACTGGGTGCCCGCAGGAGCAGTTTTCTCTGGATGCACGAGCCCGCTAGACCACTCTCGTCCGTGCGTTTGCCTCCCGCTGTGATCACTGATCCATGGAGCAGGCTGCGTTCCTTGACACCTGCTCGCATCGCGCTCGGCCGGACCGGACACGCGTTGCCAACGCGTGAAGTGCTGGCTGCCGACGAGGCCCACGCGCGAGCTCGAGCAGCCGTTCACGCACCGCTCGACATCGACAGCCTCAGCGAGCAACTGTGTCCGCTCGCCAACGGAATCCCTCCTGTGCAGGTCTGCTCAGCAGCACGAGACCGGCAGCAGTACCTGCTGCGACCAGACCTTGGCCGCCGACTGTCAACGGCCAGCCAGCACCTGCTCTCCTCAATGCCGCCGCAGTCGCTCGGCAGCGACCTGGCCTTGGTGATCGCGGATGGGCTCTCCACCACCGCCGTCGCGCGGCATGCCCCTGCGGTGGTGCAGGCCATCGTGGCTCACACCCTCCCAGGCTGGACTCTCGGCCCGATGGTGCTCGCGACACAGGCTCGCGTGGCCCTCGGTGACGAGATCGGCTCACTGCTGAGCGCTTCACTGATCGCCGTTCTGATTGGCGAGCGTCCTGGCCTTTCCTGTCAGGAGAGTCTGGGGATCTACCTCACCTGGCAACCTCACCCAGGCCGCACCGAT
>JBMTLP010000523.1:0-2764 GCA_049433245.1 Pirellulales bacterium | reverse complement strand
GCGCCGGCCGTGTAGAGCTCGACGCGATTGCAGGTCGAGAGCAGCACGATCTCACGACCAGGAAAGCAGTCTCGAAAGCGGCCGATAGCCTCGATCGCCTGTTCGGTCGTGAAGGCCAGGCGCTCGCGAAGCGCAAGGGGAACACTGCGATGGGTGGCACCGAGCAGGGCCAGCGTCATGGCTTGTCCTCCGCCGTGGCGGCAGCTTGCACGCCATCGGGACTCTTGCCATGTCGGGTGGTGCCCACAAGACCCCAGATCATCGAGCCCGCCAGCACAACGAGGCTCACGAGGGACAGCGATGCCGTGATCCTCGCGCCCTGCGGACGCCGCAACAGCACCCGCGACACCACCGCAGCGATCAGCAGCCATGCGACCAGCAGGCCCATTCTCAGCACCACCGGATCATTCCAGGGGACCGTTTCGAGCAAGCCCTGCTGCTGGTTCACGGCGTTGAGCACGATACCGGAGAGGAAGCCGGCAGCTCCCGTCGTGGCGGCAACCACCACGCAGCGGCTCGTGAGCGCCGCGAGCTTCTCCAGACTCGGCATGCGAAAGCCCCGCAGCGGTGGAGCCTTCCGCGAGAGCCTTCCCGCTTGAATCAGCCACATCAGGCCCGCCACCGCTCCGACCGCCACCGCCACACTGGCGGCGAGATTGAAACTGCCATGAATCATGCCCCAGGCCTGTGTCGCCGGACTTTGGGGAAACGGCATCCGGCTCGACATTTCTGCGCGGCCGATCAGCAGCAGCACGATCGGCAGGAAGAACAGCCCGACGGGAGTCTTGGGATTAGCAATGGTCAGCCACAGGGAGCCTGCCGCGAGCAGCCATGCGGCCAGCAGGTACCAGTCGAACTCGCTCGAGAGGGGCACCACAGGCTCGTTGATCGCCCGCCACAGGAGAAACAGGGTGTGGGCAAACAGGCCCGCGGTCGCGAACCCCATCATCGCGGCCCCGCGAACGCCAGAGCGGAAGAGCAGCCGCGAGGCTTCAAAGGTCAGTGCGACCGCGTAACTCGCGGCGAAACAGACCACCGAAATCCCTGCTACGAAATCGCCCATACGGGGTGCCGTCTCCACACTGCTTGGAAAACCAGGTTAATTGTAGTTGGCGAGCCGCCGAAAACAGAGAAGCCGCCAAAGCTCCGCACATAAGGGCTTTTTTGCCCGTGCAACCGACCTGTTCCTCACCACCCGCAGAGTTTTGCCATGTCTGACCAGCCTTCTCTCGCCGCTTCCTCATCGGAGCCTTGGCACGATTCCCTGGTGATGCGGGCCTGTCGGCGGGAACCGGTCGAACGCACGCCGGTCTGGCTGATGCGTCAGGCCGGTCGCTACCTGCCGGAATACCGTCGCGTGCGGGAGAAGGTGAGCTTCAAAGAACTCTGCACCACTCCCGAACTGGCCACCGAAGTGATGATCGCCACGGTGGAACGGTTGGAGGTCGACGCGGCCATCATCTTCAGCGATCTGCTGCCGATTCTTGAGCCGATGGGGATGGACCTCGATTATCCCGTCGATGGCGGACCGGTCATTCACAACGCCCTACTCGACCCTCGCGACCTCGCCAGGCTCAGGGAACTTGAAGACCTCTCGTCGCTCGAGTTTGTGTTTGAGACGGTGCGCCAGACGCGGGCAGCCCTCAATCCTGCCCTGCCGCTGATCGGCTTCGCCGGCGCTCCCTTCACGCTCGCCGGCTACTGCATCGAAGGAGGAACGAGCCGTTCCTGGAGCCGCACCAAAACCGTCATGTACCGCGACGAGGGTGCCTGGAACGCGATGATGTCGCGGATGGCACGGGGAATCAGCCGCTATCTCCTCGCCCAAATCGACGCTGGTGCGCAAATCCTGCAGGTGTTTGATAGCTGGGTCGGATGTCTCAGCCCCTCCGACTATCGCCGATACGTGCTGCCCCACACGGCAGAGGCCATCCGCGAAGCCTCCAAACGCGTGCCTGTGATCAACTTTGCCACAGGCAATCCTGCCTTGCTGCCGCTGCTGGCTGAGGGGGGCGGGAGCGTGATCGGCATCGACTGGCGAATCGAGCTCGACGACGCCCGTCGGATCGTCGGCGACGAGAGGGCCGTGCAAGGCAACCTTGATCCGGCGATTCTGCTGAGCGATCGAGAAACCGTCCGCCGCCGCACGCTCGACGTGCTCAAGGCCGCGGGGGACAAACCGGGCCACATCTTCAATCTTGGGCATGGCGTGCTGCCGCTGACTCCCGTCGACAATGTGCTCGAGCTGATTGCCACCGTAAAAGGTGGTTGAGACACGGCGTTGGTGTTCAGAGCCAGCGGGGCTAGACTGGCGGGTTCCCCATCGACGCCCACCGCATGCCACGCCAGCCCTGCTCTGCATGACTAGTCTCGCCAAACGCCTTTTTCATCTCTTCGAACCATCCGACATTGAGCGGGCCAATCGCGAGATTCGCCCCGTTCAGGTTTCGTCACCTCGTGTCGGCCAGGTCAAGGCTGTGGTCAGCGACGAGAGCGGCACCACGCACGACGTGTCACTGGAACTCTCCGCCACGCGTCGTGGAGGGATGACCCTTGAAACTCGCTGCTCCAGCAGGCGAGGAAAAGCCGGGCTACCCTGTGCGGAACTCGCGGCTGTGCTGCTCGAGGTGGACCGTCGGGGCTTCTTTTCAGGGGTGCATGAGCACACGCCGATCGCGCTTGATGTGCTGTCAGACGAGGATGGCGAGGAAGATCCGGTCTTTGACGACGACGAATCCACCGCTCACGAGACCGACGAGCTGCC
>JBMTLP010000522.1:0-2773 GCA_049433245.1 Pirellulales bacterium | reverse complement strand
CATCGATGACCTGATCGACACGGGGCGCTCGCTGATGCCTGAGGGTTTCGAGCGATCCATTGAGCCCCAGGCGATGGCCGATCTGCTGGCCTACCTGATGTCGGTTCGCTGAAAGGCCACCCTCGCAGCATAAAAAATGCGAAATGCTGGAGTCGGGCTCCGGACAGCGATCGTTTATGATCAGAATCTGTCGGCGAGGAGCATCCTCACCGCACGCCCAGCCTCGTTGGAGTGGTGTCCATGGCAGATGTCGATCTCGACTGTGCCGGCTTGAGTTGCCCTGTGCCGATCGTACGAATTTCTCGCGCGATGAAAGAGCTCAACGTGGGCGACCGGCTGACTGTGACGGCATCAGATCCGTCGTTTCGGGCGGATGTGGAAGCCTGGGTCAGGAAGATGGGGCACGTCCTAGAAGCGTTTTCCGATTCGGAAGGTCAGCAGACCGCCGTCATTCGTCACGCTTCAGAAGGTGGTTCCGCATGAGCGACCCTCGTTCGTTGTCGGCCGCTGAAATTGAAGCCCTTGTGGAGGCTGCCATCGAGAAACGCGTCGGCTCGCTGGTCGCCGATGTTGAGAAAACGCTGGCAGAGGTCAAGGCTTCCGTGGGCCGGGTGGCCGAAGCGTGCCCGGAAGATCGCACCACGATCGTGGCCTTCAGTGGCGACATGGATCGGCTGTTTGCGGCCCTCACGATTGCCTCTGGTTCCGTGGCGATGGGGATGGAGGCGTCGATGTTCTTCACCTTCTGGGGGTTGGCTGCCCTCAAGGTGAAAACCACCTACTCTGGCAAGTCCTTCGGGCAGAAACTCGCCGCCTTCATGCTCCCTGGTGGGCCCGACCGTGTGCCGACGAGTCGGATGAACATGGCTGGCGGCGGGCCGATCTTCTTCAAGATGCTCATGAAGCAAAAAAAGGTGCAGTCGGTGCCGGACATGCTTGAGATGGTGCAAGAACTCGGCGTGCGCCTCGTCGCCTGCGAGATGTCGATGGGTGTGATGGGTATCAGTCGTGAAGAACTGCTACCAGGGATCGACTACGGTGGCGTGGCGACCTATTTAGGAGACGCGGCTCGATCGAAAGTCACGCTCTTTATCTGATTGACAAACTCTGTTCGCTCTCATCGCCGGTTTTCATGGATACAGCACGCGAGAAAGAACTCGAGGCACGGTGCGCCGAACTCGAAGCGAAGGCCGCTGATTTTCAGCGGCAGGTGTTGGCGTTGGCCGATGCGAACGCCAACGCCGCAGAGTTGATGGCTGCGCTCGAGGAAGCCAACGAACGGGAGCAGGAGCTCGTCGCCAGGGGAGAGGAACTTTCTTTGCAGACGCGTGTCGACACGATTCTGCAAGACATGCGCTCGGAAGACGAACTGCTTGAGAGGGTTTGCAGCGAGCTGATGGTAGTGGAAGGCCTCTCGCTCAACTCTGTTCGAGCAGAGATGTTTCCTAGTGAAGGCTACTACTTTCTACCCGAGGGGAGCGATGGTGATGGTGGCTTGAAACTCCGCGGTGAACTTTTACCGATGCCTTATGGGTCAGACGCCTATGAGACAGTCTTGGAGGCAGCGTTCAAAGAAGGGATGGCCGGCCCTTTCTGGCTGCCTATCCGCTCGCGGCATGAACAGATTGGGCGACTGCATATCGATATCGGGGAGCACGATGCGCGTTGGTGTCGCCGGTGGTTGCCCCTTCTCCTCTCATTTGGTTCGCAAGTTGGTGTGGCGATTCAGCGATTGCGGGCAGAGGTCGCCAACGAGCGGATGAACGCCGACTTGCTCAAGGCGCGAGACGCGGCCGTCGAGGCGAACTACGCGAAGTCGATGTTTCTGGCGAACATGAGCCACGAACTTCGCACCCCGATGAATGCCATCATCGGCTACAGCGAAATGCTGATGGAGGAGTTTGACTCTATGGCCGTGGATGAGGTGGTGGGCGACCTCAGCAAGATTCATGGCGCAGGCCGGCATTTGCTCGCGTTGATCAACGACGTTCTCGACATCTCCAAGATCGAGAGCGGCAAGATGACCGTGTTCATCGAAGACTTCGATGTGGCCACCGTGGTGCGTGATGTTGAAAACACGGTGCAGCCGCTGCTTCGCCAAAACGCAAACACGCTCAGCGTGGTGGTTGCGGAGAACTGTGGTTCGATGAAGAGCGATCTGACCAAGGTCCGGCAAACGCTGATCAATCTCCTCAGCAACGCAGCGAAGTTCTGCGAAAATGGCAGCATCCACGTTGTGGTCTCGCGACACTCGGAAGACAAGGGGGAGGTCGTCTGCTTTCAGGTGAGCGACACGGGCATTGGGATGAGCGCGGCGCAGGTGGCGAAACTCTTTCAGCCGTTTTCGCAAGCGGATTCCTCAACAACACGGCGATTTGGCGGAACTGGCCTCGGTCTCGCGATTAGTCGGCGGTTCTGCCGCATGCTCGGCGGCAACATCTCGGTTGAAAGTGAGCTCGGCAAGGGGTCGACATTCACCGTGACGTTGCCAGCGGTGAGTCGGGAGTCTGTCGAGATTGGGACCGACCTTGACGGCTACAAACGCGAAGCGGAGAGCCGGGGGAAGCGTCCGTCCATTCTCGTTATTGATGATGATCCTGTGATGCTCGAACTGATGGATCGCTTTCTCACTAAGGAAGGTTTTGATGTCCACTTGGCAGCAAACGGCCGAGATGGCGTGGAAATGGCCAAGCGATTGCGGCCCATGGCTGTGACCACCGATGTGATGATGCCTGAGATGGATGGCTGGGAGGTGGTGACCACGCTGCGAAAC
>JBMTLP010000521.1:0-2786 GCA_049433245.1 Pirellulales bacterium | reverse complement strand
GGTAACTGCAGGCACCGACCGCTTCCCAGAACACGTAGACGATGAGGTAGTTGCTCGCCGAGACCAGCATGGTCATTGAGAACACGAACGCCGACACGAGGGCGAAGAACCGCGGGTAGCCAGGATCGCCATGCATGTAGCCGATCGAGAAGATCGCCACGAGCAGGCCGACGCAGGTGATCACGGACAGCATCGTGGCAGTGAGTGGGTCGATCCGGAGCACGACGTCGATTGCAAATGGCTGCGCTGCTTCGTCTGCCGCAGCGTGCGTGTTGACACCGGAGACGGCGTCAACACCTTGGATGGCGTTGTCGACATGCACCCACTGCCAGAGCGTGTGCACGCTGGCGACCGGCCGGTCGTGGCCGCCATCTGGGTTGTGCACTTCCGCAGCCGTGCCGGTGAGCAACACCAGGCTGCACACGGCCGAGGCGGCAATCGTCGCCACCGCAGGCAGATGAGCCCGAGGGCCAAGCAGCTTTCCAGCCAGGACCGTAATCAGGCAGCCCAGCAGCGGTAGCGCTGGCACGAGTGCGAGCAGCACGGACACAGGATCGAAAGAATTCTCAACCATTCTGAAAACTCGGGCGTGGGATTAGACGTGCTCGCGTTCGAGAAGAGCTTCCTCGTCGCGTACTGGCTCAACACCGGCGGGTGTGAGCGTGGGCCACTTCGTGGCGGCGGTATCAATCGGTGGCAGGGCCTGGTCGATGGTTTGCGACAGCACCGACTCACGCAGGGCCTGCCACGCATTGGCATCGAGTCGTCCGGTTCGTGAGAACGCCTGCAGCACAAAGACCAACGCGACCGCTGCCTCGCAGGCGGCGACCGTCAACACAAAAATCACGAGCATCTGGCCACCCCAGTCGCCGTGGTAGCGACTCCAGCTGACCAGGCTGACGGAAACACCCTGCAGCATCAGTTCGGCCGAGAGAAACATGACAATCATGTTTCGCCGAGTGAGGATGCCCACGAGGCCGAGCGTGAACAGAATCGCGCCCACCAGCAACCCGTTTTGCAGCATGCCCATCGCGGAAGACGCGACGGCGGTTGCCGCACTGTCGGCGGCAAGCAGTGGGACCATCAAAGGTGTGCTCACTGGAGTCATCGAGTGCTCCTCCCGTCGGCCAAGGCCGCCGCTTCTCCTCGTGTGACGACCGCGATCGCACCAACGAGCGCGACAAACAGCAGCACGCCAGCGGCTTCCACGGCCACGAGATGCCGGCCAAACAGCTCCCCGCCAAGGCGGGCGACATGGTCATCTCGAAGTGGATCAACCGCGGCTTCTTCCACGACGACGGTCGCATCATCGGCCTCGGGCAGAGCAGGGCCCGAGAGCCGTCCGATCGAAACCGTCAGCAGGCCAACCAGCACGGCGCCGGCGATCGCCGAGAGCATCGGCTCACTCGACACGCGGTCATAGGAAGCCAAACCGGAAGGCTGTGCGAGCATGAGCACAAACAGGAACATCACCAGGATGGCACCTGCGTAGACCACAATCGTGGCCACGCCGAGAAACTGGGCATCCAAAACAAGGAGCACCCCAGACACGCCGGCCAGTGTCATCGCAAACCAAATCGCGGCGTAGACCGGTGAGCGGGTGACGATCGTGGCTGTCGCGGAAACGACCGCCACGACGGCGACGAGCAGGAACACCGCCTCCTCGCCGATGCTCCCCAAGCGGCGGCCAGCCAAGGCGAAGCTCGCGAGGGCAACGCCCCCCAGGATCAGACCAATCGGCCGAGCCCGGCGGTTCTCCAAGCCCTTCGGAAGTAGCAGCCACAGGCTCGCGGCAGAGGCAGCGACCGCGACGGCCATGAGCGGCCCAGGCTGAGCGGCAACACCGCCAACGTCGGCGAGCAGTGCCAGGCTTGCTGGAAGCATCGCAGACAAAGAAACAGGGAGCATTACAGCGTGCCTCCCAGACTCTCTGACTTCATGGGCTCGGAATCCTTCGTCATGTCGTAGACGCTCAGCAGCTTTTCCTTATCGAAGATCATCTCCTCGCGGCTCTTGCCGGTGAGGTCGAGGAAGCTCGTCAGTTCGACCGCGTCGACCGGACAGGCTTCCTCGCACATGCCGCAGAAGATGCACCGCAACTCGTCGATCTGAAAGCTCTCGGGATACTTTTCACGATCCGGCCACGGGCTCTCGGTGGCCACGATGTCGATGCAGTGGGCAGGGCAAGCGGTTGCGCAGAGGAAGCAGGCCACACACTTCACGCGACCATCGGCATCACGGTTGAGGCGATGGACACCGCGATAAATCAGCGGATTGCCAACGGCGGGACGCTCCTCGGGGTAACTCACGGTTACCTTCTTGCCCACGAGATGGCGGGCCGTTGTGGTAAGGCCCTGGATCACCAGGGGAAGGTACAGCCGCTCGGTCAGACCGAGGGGGCGCTCTTCAATCCATCGGACGGCGGGATCGGTCGGTTTCATGCTTCGCCCCCAGGTGTCGGAGTCGGTGTCGAAGTCGCTGCGTCTGCTGCCAGGGATGGGTCAGGAACGTCTGTGTTGGCGAAGAACTCGTTGCCGGCGATCAGCGCGTGCTCGGCTCCAAAGGCTCCGTCGTCGCGCAACACGTCTGGCCGAATCGGGCGGTTGTCGGAACCGGATGGGGTGAGCACGCCGGCGGTGATCCAGCCCACGAAGAACACCCCCCAAGGCAAGACCAGGGCCAACCAGCTTGCGGCCGACGAGCCCAAGGCCTCTGTCATTTGTGGCCGAAACTCTTAGACAAACGCAACAATCACGAGGATGGCGATCCCGAGCGGCAGCATCACC